>JBATMU010000257.1:0-5398 GCA_049289995.1 Rhizobiaceae bacterium
CCCCCGCACAGCCGGCTGCGCCTGCGCCGCAGACGCCTGCCATTGTGGCTGAAGCGCCTGCACCGGCAGCCGAATCGGTGTCGGTCGGCCAGAAGGCGATTTTCTACGAAGAACGGACAGGCGCGGCGGAAGGATCAGCCAATGCCGGTGCGGTGGTGTGGAGCGTGGTGCAGGAATCACCGGGCGATGGCTTGCCGGCCGAACCGGTGATCCGCGCCGAGGCGACCATTGCCGAGCGTGACCTGAAAATGCGGCTGACCATCCGGCGCAACGCCGACAAGACGCTGCCTGCCAGCCATATCTTTGAAATCCTGTTCCTGACGGATGAAAAATTCACAAGCGGGCCAATCGACACCGTGCTTCGGGTGACGTTCAAGGACCGCGAGGAATCAGCAGGCAATCCGCTGCTGGGCGTGCCTGCCAAGATCGCCGACGGGTTCTTCCTGGTGGCGCTGACGGAAGGTGCGGCCGAAGTCGAGACCAATACGACGCTGATGCGGCGCGACCAGTGGATCGATATCCCGATTGTCTATTCGTCCGGCCGCCGCGCTTTGGTGACCATCGAAAAGGGCATTCCCGGCGACAAGGCGTTTGACGAAGCGCTGAAAGCCTGGGGCGCAAAAGCCAGCGGCTGAGATCAGCCGCCGGCGGTTTTCCCGGTCAATGCGCGTCGATGACGCGCAGCTTTTTGGCGGCAGCCTTCACCGCGTCCTGGACCTTTTCAAACGCCCGGACCTCAATCTGGCGGACGCGTTCGCGGCTGATGTCGAAACGCGCCGACAATTCCTCAAGAGTCACCGGTTCCTCGGCGAGACGCCGCGCCTGGAAAATGTCGCGCTCGCGTTCGTTGAGTACGGTCATGGCGTCAGCCAGCAGGGCACGGCGGCTTTCCAGCTCATCCTGCTCGATCAGCACGGCTTCCTGGCTCTCATGGTCATCGACCAGCCAGTCCTGCCATTCGCCGGTTTCGCCTTCGCCTGCCCGGATGGGCGCATTCAGCGAGGCATCGCCTGACAGGCGGCGGTTCATGGAAATCACTTCCGCTTCGCTGACATTCAGCTTGGTGGCGATTTCTGTGACATGCTCGGCCTTCAGGTCGCCGTCCTCGAGCGCCTGAATCTTGCCCTTGACCTTGCGCAGGTTGAAGAACAGCCGCTTTTGGTTGGCGGTGGTGCCCATTTTCACAAGGCTCCACGAGCGCAGGATGTATTCCTGGATGGAGGCCTTGATCCACCACATTGCATAAGTGGCGAGGCGGAAGCCGCGTTCGGGCTCGAATTTCTTGACGGCCTGCATCAAGCCGACATTGCCTTCGGAGACGACCTCGCCGATTGGCAGGCCATAGCCGCGATAGCCCATGGCGATCTTGGCGACCAGGCGCAGATGAGAGGTGACGAGTTTGTGCGCGGCCTTGGTGTCGCCATGCTCAAGAAAGCGCTTGGCGAGCATGTATTCTTCCTGCGGCTGCAGCATGGGGAAGCGGCGAATTTCTTCCATGTAGCGGTTGAGACCGCCTTCGCCGGAAACGATACTGGGCAATGCATGGGCCATGAAGCACCCTCCTGTGCAATGTTGCCGCCCCCTCAACCGAGGCAGGCGCTGCGGCAGCCGTCAGCGGACGCGCTGCCTACGCTCTTATATAGCCCGCCATCGGCGTTGCGAAATGAAACTTTTGTCATTTTTGCGTGGTCAGAGGGCGCGGAAGCCGGCAACCAGCGCATCCAGATCGGCAGGCAAAGGCGCTTCAAACCGCATGAACTCGCCGGTCACGGGATGTTCGAAGGCCAGCAGCCGGGCATGCAGCGCCTGGCGGGGAAAGGCATGAACGTCAGTCCGCAACGGCTCCGGCAGGCGGTTGGCCTTGGTGCGGAAGGCCATGCCGTAGTCGCGGTCGCCGACGAGCGGATGGCCGGCATGGGCCATGTGCACGCGGATCTGATGGGTGCGGCCGGTTTCAAGCCGACACTCGACCAGGCTGGCCAGGCCGCCAAAACTGTCCAATGTGGCATAGCGGGTGACCGCGTGGCGGGCATCGGGCTGACCCGGCTTGACGACGGCCCGCCGTGTCCGGTCTGCACCCGCCCGGCCAAGCGGCGCGTCGATGACCCCCGAGGCCGGGGCGGGAACGCCCCAGACCAGCGCCAGATAGGCGCGTTCAAGCAGGCCGGTGCGGCCATGATCGGCAAAAGCCTCGGAGAGCCGCCGATGGGCAAGATCGGTCTTGGCGGCCACCATGACGCCCGACGTATCCTTGTCGAGCCTATGGACGATGCCGGGACGCTTGACGCCACCGATGCCAGACAGGCTGTCGCCGCAATGGTGAAGAAGCGCATTGACCAGCGTTCCGGATGGATTGCCGGCCCCGGGATGGACGACCAGCCCGGCCGGCTTGTTGACGACGATCAGTTCGGAATCCTCATAGAGAACGGCAAGCGGAATGGCCTCCGGCGCGGGGTCGGCATCAAGCGGCTCCGGCTCGCCGATGGTGACCTGCATGCCTTCGGTGATTTTCAGTTTTGGTTCGGCAGCCTGAACGCCATCGACATTGACATCACCTGACCGCACAAGCGCCTGAATGCGGCTGCGCGACAGATCAGGCTTGAGGGCACCGGCCAGAAAGACGTCAAGGCGCAGTCCTGCAGCTTCCGGTCCGGCAATCAGCACTTTCCTTGGGCGTGCGTCTTCGCTATCAGCTTGCGCCATCACGCCCTCCGGACGCCCACGCCATGACCCAGCCGCCGCTTGATGACGACAAACCGCTTGATCCGGCGGTCGAACAGGTGCGCCGCAAGATGGTGCGCTTTTTCATCGTCAATATCGGCCTCCTGATGGTGGCCCTTATGGCCGTGCTCGGGGCCATTGTCTATAAAAGCTTCCTGCAGCCAAAGGCGCCGGTGGCAGCGCCTGCGGCCCCGTCCGGTCCGGAGACCGCGCTGTCAGGCGAGATCGTCCTGCCGGCCGGCAGCCGCATCCTGTCGCAATCCCTGTCGGGCGAAAAGCTGGCGCTGGAGCTTGAATTGCCGGGCGGGATCCATGTCATCCAGATCCATGATGCGGCGACCGGCGCGCTGATTGCCCGCCACGAAATTCGCTTCCAGTGAGCGGCATTCGCAGCCTGGCGCTCGCCACGCTTGTGGTGGACGATTACGACAAGGCCATCGCCTGGTATTCCGATGTGCTCGGCTTCCGGCTGACCGCCGATGCAGCTTTGGGCGGCGGCAAGCGCTGGGTGACCATGCATGGGCAGAACGGCTCCGGCCTGCTGCTTGCTTTGGGTGCAGACGATGCCCAGAGGGCGGCAATCGGCAACCAGACCGGCGGCCGCGTGGCGTTTTTCCTTCACACGGATGATTTTGCGCGCGACCATGCGGCGATGCTTGGCAAGGGCGTGCGTTTCATGGAAGCGCCGCGGCAGGAGCCTTATGGACAAGTTGCGGTGTTTGCCGATCTTTGCGGAAACCTGTGGGACCTGATCGAACCGGCAAAGGGCGCTTGAAGCCGTTGCAAAGCCGCGTGCCCGCGTTTATAGGGACCGGACCGCTTGCGCCCATCGTCTAGCGGTCAGGACACCGCCCTCTCACGGCGGGAACGGGGGTTCGATTCCCCCTGGGCGTACCAAATCTCGTTTTGCTCAAACTATACAACGCCTTTCTCATTCAAGGCTTGATTGTGCTTGGCAGGCCTTCCGCAAGGTCAGTGATTTGACTGGTCCGATACACCGGCATTTCGATGCCATGACTAGCGCGCCGCATTAACCTTAATCATCTGCTAACATTTCAATTGCTAATATCAGCGGCGACTTGGATTCGAGCGGCGGAACCGGCTTATGAACGCGATGACTGATCTTTCGGCGGGGCCGGAAGCCTTGCTGGCGCTTGCCGCCGACTGGGTGTTCGAGACTGATGGCGCGCTGGCATTCACCCTTGTGACCGGGCAGTCCGCACCGTTGGAGTTGAAGGGCAAGGCGCTATTGCCGCTCCTGCGCTTTGATCTGATGGATTCCGGCAGCGCGGCCGATCATACCGAACAGGTTTACGAGGCGATTGCCGCCCGCCAGCCGGTGCGCGAACTGGTGATCGAAACCGTCTGCAATGGTCAGCCCTGCTGCCATTCGCTGACGGCGCTGCCGGTGTTTGCATCCGATGGCGCATTTGCCGGCTATCAAGGCGTCGCCAAGGATGTGACGCGGCTGATCGGCACGCGATCCGAAGTTGCCTTGCTGAAAAGCCAGCTGTCGGCCCAGGCGGATCATGCCAGGCTGGCGCAATCGGTGCTGGATTCCATTGATGACGCCATGTTCATCAAGGACGAAAACCTGCGGTTCGTGCTGGCCAACGCGCCATTTGCGCGGCTTTTCAGCAAGACACCTGCCGAAATCGTCGGCAAAATGGCCGAGGACGTGGTTGGCGCCGAAGACGGGCTGGTTTTCGAGGCCGGTGAAAAAACCGTTCTGGCCAGCGGTGTTTCCAGCGAGGTCGAGGAGGACTACGCCGTCGATGGCGTCAAGCGGGCGCGGATCGTGCGCAAGTCGCGCGTTACAGACGATTCGGGCCGCCACTATCTGGCCTGCTTCCTTTTCGACATTTCCGAATTGCGCAGCCGCGAACAGCGGCTGGCGGAAGAAACGCACAAATCGGAACAAATCCTCGCCGACATGCAGTCGGTCATGGATGCCATGTTGATGGGCGTTGTCCTGACAAATGCGGATCTGTCAGTGCAGTTCGTCAACAAGGCTTTCCACCGGATATGGGGAACGCCGGATGATGGCAGCTTCCTTGGCGGACCGTTCCGGAAGTTGATGGATTTCAACCGCTCCAACGGCGTTTACGACATTGCCGACGCCGACTGGGAAACCTATGTCGCCTCGCGCACCGAAGAAATTCGCCGCGGCGAAGTCCTGCCGCGGGAGTTTGTGCGCAAGGATGGCGTCACGCTCAACTATTCGGTCACCGAACTGGGCGAGGGCCGCCGGCTGGTCTGTTATTTCGACGTGACCAGCCATCGCGAACAAGAAGCCGCGCTGCGTTTGGCAAACAGCCAGAATGAGCTGTTCCGCAATATCATCGACAATCTCAAGGTGGCGATCTACGCCAAAAAAACCGATCTCTCTCTGGTCTATGCCAATCGCGGCTGGGAAAAGCTGTCTGGCGTCAGTGCGGCGGCGGCGCATGGCAAGACGGATTTTGACATTTATGGCGAAGACGGCCGCGCCTTCATGGCTGATGACCTGAAGGTGATCGAGCAGGCGGCGAGCGCGGAATTCCAGGAAATAGCGACGCTTGCCGACGGGTCAATCAGCTACCGCATCGCCCACAAGGACGTGATGACGGCGTCCGACGGCTCGGTCTATCTCATCGGGTCAACCACCGATGTAACGGCCATGAAGGAAACCGAAAAC
>JBATMU010000258.1:0-4825 GCA_049289995.1 Rhizobiaceae bacterium
GGCCAGCAGAGGTGAACTGAAACCGTCCATCGACAGCGTTTTTACCTTTGCAGCCATCGTCAAAGCCCATGAGCGCGTTGACACGGGCCGCAAGACCGGTGCGGTGATTGTCGAGATGTTGGCCTGAACCTCGGCCGTCAAACCGCCGGATTGCCTCTGTCCTTTGCCAAAAGCAGCGCCGCCGCCAGTCCTGTCCCGCCCAGCATTGCGGCATAAAACAGCGGAACCGGCTTGCCGGTTGTCAGGTTCCACAAGACGGCGGCAAGCGCGCAAAAGCCGTAAACGGCGTGAAAAAGCAGCGCCGCGCGCGTCAACCGGATTTCGCGCCGCGCCATGACGGAGGCGCTTGCCAGCGCCAGAAGCATCACGCCGATCAACCGGCTGGTCAGCGGATCGGTTGGCCACAGCCATAGGGCTTTGACGGGTCCGTCCGGCAAGGTAAAAATCGCCAGCCCCCAGGCGCCGAACGCCACAAGTGAAACCATCAGGAACGTGCGCGGCAACGGCCCGGCCGCCGGTGTTTTGACATCCGGCGCAAGCGCAATGGGCCGGACGGAAAACCACAGGGCGCCAAGTGTCATCGGCAGGACGATGGCGAAAAACGCCGGCGTGATCGCCGCCTGCCAATCGAACCGGTCCAGATGCAAACCGGCAATCGCCAAGGCCAGCGGCGCCAGATAGACGGCGAGCAATACGGCCAAAAGCCGCATATGCGCCCGGTCGGGCCGCGAGAGGCCGCAAAGCCCGGCAGCCGCATAGGCCCAGCCAGCCGAGGCCAGAAGGCGGCTCGCCAGCGGCGGCAAATCCCAGGCGAAGCTTGCCGGATAATCGGCCCACCACGCCAAACCGCCCAGAAATCCGCCAGTGGTCATGGCCGAAAACAGCACCAGCGCCAGCTGTCCCTCGGCGGCAGGCGTAGGCGACGCCTTTGATCGCGCCATTCGCCAAACAGCCAAGGTGCCAATGACTAGCAGCACCAATGCAAAAATCTGCCAGATCAGCTCAGGAAACATCGCTCGATCCTCTGGCCAAGCGCGGTCAACATCTCGTAGGATATTGTGCCGGCCACTGACGCCGCCTCATCAAGCGGAATATTTTTTCCGAAAAGCTCGATCCAGTCGCCGGGCTTTGCATCCGTGCAATCGGTCACGTCAAACAGCACCGCATCCATGGTCACCCGGCCAAGGATCGGCACGCGCCGTCCGTTGATAAAGCCTGTTCCGCCCGGCGAGCCATCGGCCCGCAGCGGCACACCGCTGGCAGACGCCGCGCGCGGATAGCCGTCGGCATAGCCAATTGCCGCCACCGCAATCAGGCTGTCGCGCGCCAGCATCTGGGTTGCGCCATAGCTGACAGTCTCGCCTGCCGATGCCCGGCGGATTTGCGTTATGCGGGCTTCGAGCGTCGCCACCGGGCGCATCGGATTGGCCGCATCATTGACCGGCGCGCCGCCATAAAGCGCAATGCCTGGGCGCGACAGCCCTGAAACCGGCTCGTGAAAATGCCCGCCAGAATTGGCCAGACTCGATTCTGATTGTGCGAATGCCGACACAACCCGTTGAAAAGATTGTGTTTGTGCCGTGTTCATGGCGTGATCCGGCTCGTCCGAACAGGCCAGATGGCTCAGCACCAGACGCGGCGAATAATGCCCCGCGCAAATCAGCGCTTCAGCTTCTGTCAGGCCCAGCCGGTTCATGCCGGTGTCAATCATCAGCGCAGCCGGCTTGGCCGCATGCTTGAGCCACCATCCGGTTTCGGTTGTGGAATTCAGAACAGGGATCAGCCCAAGGTCGCGGCAGGCAGCCAGCCCGGTATCATCAATGCAATTGAAAACGAAGATTTCCGCGTCGGGCAGATGCGCGGCGAGTTCCGCGCCTTCTTGCGGAAACGCCACGAAAAACGCCCGGCAGCCAGCCTGCCACAGCGCTTTTGAAACCGGCACGGCCCCCAGCCCGTAGGCATCGGCCTTGACCACCGCACCCGCCCGGCCGGGACGGGCGCGGGCGTCCATCAGCCGCCAATTGGCAACGAGAGCTGCAAGATCGACGGTCAGGCGCGATCCAAAAGGTGCGGCCAAGGCCTATTCGCCCCAGCGTTCAGGCAGATGGTCGCCTTCCGCCAGATCAGAGAAGCGCGTGAATTCGCCCTCGAATTGCAGCGCCACCGTGCCGGTCGGGCCATGACGCTGCTTGCCGATGATCACCTCGGCCTTGCCGCGGTAATCATTCATCTCGCTTTCCCACTTGAGGTATTCCTCGGTGCCGGGCTTTGGCTCCTTGTTTTTCAGGTAATATTCCTCACGGTAAACGAAAAGCACCACATCGGCATCCTGCTCGATGGAGCCGGATTCACGCAGGTCCGACAGCTGCGGCCGCTTGTCGTCGCGGCTTTCCACCTGGCGCGACAGCTGCGACAGCGCAATGATCGGCGTCTGCAATTCCTTGGCCAGCGCCTTCAGGCCGGTGGTGATCTCGGTGATTTCCTGCACGCGGTTCTGGCTGGACTTGGCCGACGAGCCCTGCATCAGCTGCACGTAGTCGATGACGATGACATCGAGCCCGCGCTGGCGTTTGAGCCGCCTTGCCCGCGCCGTTAGCTGAGCAATGGAGATACCGCCGGTCTGGTCGATATAGAGCGGGATTTTCTGCATGGTCTGGGCGCAGCCGACCAGTTTTTCGAAATCGCTTTCGGTGATTTCGCCGCGCCTGATCTTTGACGAGGAAATCTCCGTCTGTTCGGAAATGATGCGGGTTGCCAATTGCTCCGACGACATTTCCAGCGAAAAGAAGCCGACCACACCGCCATTGGCCGCCTTGAACGAGCCGTCCGCCTGCTGCGCCGGCTCATAGGCATTGGCGATGTTGAAGGCGATATTGGTGGCGAGCGAAGTTTTGCCCATGCCGGGCCGCCCGGCCAGAATGATCAGATCGGACGGCTGCAGCCCACCCATCTTGCGGTCAAGCTCGCGCAAGCCCGTCGAGACGCCCGACAAATGCCCGTCGCGCTGGAAAGCGGCGTTGGCCATGTCCACGGCATATTTGACCGCATCGGTGAAAGCCTCGAAACCGCCGTCATAGCGCCCGGTTTCGGCCAGTTCGAACAGCCGCCGCTCGGCGTCCTCGATCTGCGCCTGCGGGGCCATGTCCACCGGCGCGTCATAGGCGATGTTGACCATGTCCTCGCCGATGGTGATCAGCGCGCGGCGCGTCGCAAGGTCATAGATGGCGCGGCCATAATCCTCGGCATTGATGATGGTCACGGCTTCCGCCGCCAGCCGCGCCAGATAATGCGCCACCGTCATGTCGCCCACCTTGTCGTCGGCGGGCAGAAAGGTCTTGATGGTCACCGGATTGGCGGTCTTGCCCATGCGGATCAACTCGCCGCACACTTCATGGATCTTGCGGTGCAGCGGCTCCTGGAAATGCGACGGCTTGAGGAAATCCGAAACGCGGTAAAACGCATCATTGTTGACAAGGATCGCGCCAAGCAACGCCTGCTCGGCTTCGATATTGTTCGGCGCCTCGCGGTAAAGCGGGGTTTCAACTGCCTGAAGTTTGCGCGCCGGTTCGGCCATCGTGGTCTCTCAATTGTGCAGGCACCCTGCCTAGCAGATCGTCCGGCACGGCGTTAAGCGGTGTTTGCGCATTGCCCGCTATTCACAGGCTTGCGTGTAACGCCGCAGCCAAAGGCCGGACTGCTGCCGGTTCATGCAATGCGCCTTTGACGGCGAATCGCCCCGAAGCCCGCATTTCCAAACCCGTATGTTTGCCGTTTGTTCCATTGCCGCGCAACAAAAAACCCGGGCGCTTCCGCCCGGGCTTTTCAGAAATCGTCAAGCGGCGATTATGCGTCTTCGCCTTCCTCGGCATTCGGATCAAAGAACGCGTCCGGACGGGCGTTTTCGTTGATGTCGTCGCCATAGATGGCTTCCGCCGTGGTCAGGGATTCGCCCTGCGCCTGGCGCAGCGCTTCGTCGGCGGTGCGGGCGATGTTGAGCGAGACCTTCACTTCAACATCGGCATGCAGCACCAGCGTAACGCTGTGCAGGCCGATGGTCTTGATCGGCGTGTTGAGCGCCACCTGGCTGCGCGAAACCGAAAAGCCTTCCGCCGTCAGGATGTCGGCGACATCGCGCGCCGAGACCGAGCCGTAAAGCTGGCCGGTTTCACCGGCCGAGCGCACGGCGATGAAGCTCTTGCCGTCGAGCTGGTCGGCGACGGCCTGGGCTTCGCTTTTGCGCTCGAGGTTGCGGGCTTCAAGCTGGGCGCGCTGGCCTTCAAACTTCTTCTTGTTGGCTTCGTTGGCGCGCAGCGCCTTGCCCATCGGCAGGAGGAAATTGCGGGCAAAACCGTCCTTGACGCGGACGGTGTCGCCCATCTGGCCGAGGCGGGGAATGCGTTCGAGGAGAATGACGTGCATGGACCTGTTCCTTGGTTTCCGGCAACAGGCCAAACCGCGCTTCGTGCGCCGTCTTCGCTGTCCTGCCGGGCTGGCAGTTAGGGGCGCAAAGCCCCAGCGGGTGAAAGCGGGCGGCGCGGACGCCGCCCGGAAGTCAATCAAAAATGCTTAGCGGACCACGTAGGGCAAGAGGCCGAGGAAGCGGGCGCGCTTGATCGCCTTGGCGAGTTCGCGCTGCTTCTTCTGGCTGACGGCGGTGATGCGCGAGGGCACGATCTTGCCGCGCTCGGAAATGTAGCGCTGCAGCAGGCGCACGTCCTTGTAGTCGATCTTCGGCGCATTCGCCCCGGTGAACGGGCACGACTTGCGGCGGCGATGGAACGGGCGGCGGGCGCCGCCGGACGATGCAGGGGAGGCGGTTTCAGTG
>JBATMU010000259.1:0-8886 GCA_049289995.1 Rhizobiaceae bacterium
CAGGCCGGCGCTGACGATGGTCAGCGGAATCCAGATCGCCATGTGCTGCAACATGGACAGGGTCGACACAGCTTCAAAGGCCATGAAAGAGCCGACCACGATGTGGCCGGTAATCAGCACCACCAGATAGGCCGGCAGATCATCGGCCCTGTGATGGGAAATGTCCTCGCTGCAAACGGCACAGCTATCAACCGTCTTGACGTAGCCTTTGAACAATTTTCCGGAGCCGCAGCGCGGGCAATGGCCCGTGGCGCCGCGCTTCATGGCTTCAAACACCGGCCGCTTGGGCTGCTCGGCGGTCTTTCCCGCACCAAACACTTGCTGGGTCATGATCTTCTCCTGTGCCGGCTGGCGGAAGCAGGCTTGCCTGTTCTGTGACCCGGTTTGCGGCCCTTGTTGAACGAACGGGTGCTGCCGGGCAAGGGTCGCGGCTGCGACAAAATCTCGAACCGCATGGAGCCAGCCAGCGGCAGAACTTCGGCAATCCGCACCTCGACCGCGTCACCCAGCCGAAAACCCGCCCCCGACCGCGAGCCGACCAGCGCATGGCTGGCTTCGTCCAGCCCGTAGTAATCATCGCCCAGTGTCGAGACCGGCACGAAGCCGTCCGCGCCATATTGCGGCAGCTGGATGAACAGTCCGGACTTGGTGACGCCCGATATGCGCCCGTCAAAGCTCTCGCCGGTGCGTGATGACAGGTGTTCGGCAATCAGCCGGTCTATGGTGTCACGCTCGGCGGCCATGCCGCGCCGTTCGGCGGTCGAAATCAGCGCTGCGATTTCCGGCAGCCTGGCCTCTTCGACCGGCGTCAACCCGTCGGGACCGAGCGCCAATGCGCCGATCAAGGCGCGGTGAACGATGAGATCGGCATAGCGGCGGATCGGCGAGGTGAAATGCGCATAGCGCCTGAGGTTGAGGCCGAAATGGCCGATATTGTCAGGCGAATACTCGGCCTGGCTCTGCGAGCGCAGCACCACTTCGTTGACCAGCGTTTCATTGTCGGTGCCCGACACTTTTGACAGGATCATGTTGAACTGGGCCGGGCGCAATTGCGGTCCGTGCGCCAGCGACATCGAAAGCGTCGCCAGAAACTCGCGCAAGCTCTCCTGCTTGGCCATCGAGGGCGCGTCGTGGATGCGGTAAACCAGTTTCTGCCGTTTGGCTTCCAGCGTTTCGGCTGCCGCCACATTGGCGGCGATCATGAATTCCTCGATCAGCCGGTGCGCATCCAGCCGCTCGGGAATGACGACCCTGTCCACCGTGCCATCCGGTTTGAGCAGGATTTTCCGCTCCGGCAGGTCAAGGTCAAGCGGCCCGCGGCGGCTGCGCTCCGCTTTCAGCGACTTGTAGGCGGCGTAGAGCGGCTTCAACACCGGCTCCAGCAGCGGCGCGCATTTGTCGTCGGCCTGGCCATCCACGGCGGCTTGCGCCTGCGGATAGGCGAGCTTGGCGCGCGAGCGCATCATGATGCGGTGAAAGCTGTGGCGGATTTTCGCGCCGTTCTCGGCAATGGTGATTTTGACGGCCAGCGCCGGCCTGTCTTCATTTTCGCGAAGCGAACACAGGTCATTGGAGATGCGCTCAGGCAGCATCGGGATGACCCGGTCCGGGAAATAGACCGAATTGCCGCGTTTGACCGCCTCGCGGTCGAGCGCCGAGCCGGCCCGTATGTAATGGGCAACATCGGCGATGGCGATCGTCAGGACATGCCCGCCGGGATTGGTAGCGTCCGGGTCGGCCTCAGCATGCACGGCGTCGTCATGGTCCTTGGCGTCTGCCGGATCAATGGTAATGAGCGGCAGCGCGCGCCAGTCTTCGCGCCCGGCAAGGGCGGCAGGGCGGGCGGCTTCGGATTCAGTGATCACCGCATCGGGAAAAACATGCGGCAGGTCATGCGCATGGATGGCGATCATCGAGACCGCCTTTTCGCTTGCCAGTGAGCCGACCACCAGCGACACGCGGCCGCGCGGCAGCCCGTAGCGGCTGGCGCCAAGCGGATCAATCTCGACCAGATCGCCATCTGCGCCCTCATTGAGGTCACTGGAACTGATCTGGAATTCGCTCTGGCGGCGGTCGACGGGAATGGCTCGCCATGAGCCGTCGGCGAGCTTTTTCAAAACGCCGAGCGCTGCTTCGCGGCGCTTGTCGAACACCTTGACCACGCGCGCCGAATAGGCCGGGCCGCCGCCATGTTCGCTCGGAAAAATCTTGGCAAGTACCCGCGCGCCGACACCGGGGGTGGCGCCTGCCGAGAACTTCGGGATTTTCAGGTGAACAACCGGCGCCTCGCCATGCGTCTCGTCCCATTCGGCCGGACGGGCCAGAAGATCGCCATCCTTGTCGCGGCCGAACACATCAAGCACCGCCACCGGTGGAAGCGCGCCCGGCACGGCAAAGCGCCGCTTTTTGGCCTCGACCAGCCCGTCATCCGACAGGCTCGCCAGCAATGCACGCAGCTCGGTCCGGTGTTCGCCCTTCAGCCCGAAGGCGCGGGCAATTTCACGCTTGGACGACTGGCCGGGATTGGCGGCGATCCATTCGGTCAGCGCCTCGCGGCTCGGCAGACCCGGCACGTAACCGGCTTGGGCCGGTTTGCGTTTTCCAGAAGACCCCGGAATCCGCCGCGCCATGGCTCAGCCCTTGGCCGTTTTTGCAGGCTTCTTGGCAGCAGGCTTTTGGGCCGACGGCTTTTTGGCGGCAGGCTTTTTGGCGGCCGGTTTTTTGGCCGGCGCTGCCTTGACCGCGGGCTTTCTCACCGGCTTTCCGGATTTTCCGGCTTTTTCAACAATCATCGCCAAAGCTTCTTCAAGCGTGACCGAGGCCGGATCTTTGGCCTTGGGCAGGGTGGCGTTGACCTTGCCCCAGTTGACATAGGGCCCGTATTTGCCGTCGCGCACTGTCACCGGCCCGCCATCGGGATGATCGCCCAGCGCCTTGAGGGCGGCAGGCGCAGAGCGTCCACCCGGTCCCTTGGCCTTCTTCTCGGCCACTACGGCCACCGCACGGTTGAGCCCGATTGAAAACACCTCTTCGATGCTCTCGAGATTGGCGTAAGCCCCGTCATGCAGCACGAACGGGCCATAACGGCCGAGGCCCGCCGAGATCATCTTGCCCGATTCCGGATGCTGGCCGATATCGCGCGGCAGCGACAGCAGCGCCACCGCCTTTTCATGGTCAACGCTGTCGGGCGTCCAGCCCTTGGGCAGGCTGGAGCGCTTGGCCTCCTTGCCGTCGCCGCGCTGCACATAAGGCCCGAACCGGCCGGAACGCAGGGTGATGGCTTCCTTGGTGTAAGGATCAATGCCGAGATCCTTGTCGCCGCTCTCCGCCGCCGCATCTCCGTTGCCCGCTTCGCCCAATTGCCGGGTGAACCCGCATTCGGGATAGTTCGAGCAGCCGACAAATGCGCCATATTTGCCGAGTTTCAGCGACAATTGGCCGGTTCCGCATTTTTGGCAGACGCGCGGATCCGAGCCATCCTCGCGGGGCGGAAAGGCCAGCGGCGCCAATTCGCCGTTCAGTGCTTCCAGAACGTCGGTGACCCGCAATTCCTTTATCTCGTCAACCGAGCCTGAAAACTCGCGCCAGAAATCCCTGAGCACGTCCTTCCAGGCGCGCTTGCCATCGGAAATCTCGTCGAGCTTTTCCTCAAGCGCCGCCGTGAAGTCATACTCGACATAGCGGCTGAAAAAGCTTTCGAGGAAGGCGATCACCAGCCGGCCCTTGGCCTGCGGCGTCAGCCTGCGCTTGTCCACCGTCACATATTCGCGGTCTTCGAGTGTTTTCAGCGTGGCGGCATAAGTCGATGGCCGCCCGATGCCCAGCTCTTCCATTTTCTTGATGAGCGAAGCTTCCGAATAGCGCGGTGGCGGTTCGGTCGTATGGAAAGTGGACGTGATGGCTTTGGGATCCAAAGCCTCGCCGGCGCGTATTTCCGGCAGGCGGCGGTTTTCCTCGTCCTCGGAATCCTCGTCCTTCTGCTCGACATAGGCGGCAATGAAACCGTCAAAGCGGATGACCGAGCCGACGGCGCGCAATTGCGCAACCTGGCTGCCGTTTCTGGCTTCGATCTCGGCGGTTGTCCGCTCCATCTCGGCGCTCGCCATCTGCGAAGCGATCGCCCGTTTCCAGATGATGTCGTAAAGGCGCGCCTGATCGGCATCAATCATGCCGCGCACCATGGCCGGCGTCCGGTTGAAATCGGTCGGGCGGATGGCCTCGTGCGCTTCCTGGGCGTTTTTGGCCTTGGCGGTGTATTGGCGAGGCTTTTCGGGCAGATATCGCGCGCCGAATTCGGCCAGGATGGCTGCCCGCGCCGCCGTGATTGCCTCCGGCGCCATCTGCACGCCGTCGGTTCGCATATAGGTGATGAGACCGGTGGTCTCGCCGCCGACGTCGACACCTTCGTAAAGCCGTTGCGCCAATTGCATGGTGCGGGACGCTGAGTAGCTCAGCTGCGAGGAGGCCGCCTGCTGCAGGGTCGAGGTGGTGAAGGGCGGGAAAGGATTGCGGCGGGCCGGCTTGGCCTCAACGGTCAGTGCCTTGAACTGTGCCCCTTCCAGCATGGCTTTGATCGCCAGCGCGGCGGCTTCGGTCTTGATGTCGAGCTTTTGCAGCTTCTTGCCGTCAAATTCCGTCAGCCGCGCTTCGAATTGCTCGCTGCGCGGCGTGGCGAGGCGGGCGGCCAGAAGCCAATAGTCTTCGCGGATAAAGCGTTCGATTTCCGCTTCGCGGTCACAGACCAGCCGGAGCGCCACCGATTGCACGCGGCCGGCCGAACGTGCGCCGGGCAATTTGCGCCACAGCACGGGCGACAGCGTGAAGCCGACCAGATAGTCGAGTGCGCGGCGCGCCAGATAGGCGTCAACCAGCGGCATGTCGATGGCGCGCGGATTGGCCATGGCGTCCAGCACCGATTGCTTGGTGATGGCATTGAACACCACGCGGCTGACCGGCTTGTCCTTGAGCACTTTCTTGGCGCGAAGAATCTCCAGCACGTGCCAGGAAATGGCCTCGCCCTCGCGATCCGGATCGGTTGCCAGAATCAGCCCGTCTGCGCTCTTCAGCGCCTGCGCAATATCGGCAATCCGCTTGGCGGACTGCCCGTCCACTTCCCACGACATAGAAAAATCATTGTCCGGCAGCACCGAACCGTCCTTGGCCGGCAGGTCGCGCACATGGCCGAACGAGGCCAGCACGGTGAAGCCGCGGCCCAGATATTTGTTGATGGTTTTCGCCTTGGCCGGCGATTCGACGACGACGACGTCCATGAAATCCCGATCAAATTTTGTGTTTGCGGCAAGTCCGCAGCGCTGCCCAAATGGCTGGCGAACGGCCAACGGTCAAGGGCCAAGCCGTGAATTGGCCCAAAGCGGCGAGAAATACAACCAAGACACGAAAAATAATGTATTGCAATCTTGAGTAAAAAAGTTACCACTGATGCAGGGGAAAGAAACGGTTATCGGGCGGTGCAAATCATGGCTGGCGCCAAGTTAGCGGCCAGGGCAACGGGGTCAACGGGAATGAAGACGCATAACGCGCGCCGCACCGAAACACTGGATTACATGCAGGCCATGCTTGGCCAGATGCGCACCATGGCCGAAGCCGAGCGCTGTGACATGTTGGCCTACCTGATCGAGATGTCCTATGTCGAAATCAGCGACATCATCCGCGGCGAACGCCCGCTACGGGTCCAGCAATACAAGCGAGACAGCGCCGCCTGAATGGCGCTCCAGACGCCCGGCAAGATCAAGCTCCAGCAGCGCATAGAGCACCTGCGCCGGATGCAGTCCGGTATGGCGGATGATCTCGTCGGGTGAACAGGGCGTCGGCCCGAGCGCCTCCAGAACCGCCGCACGCTCGTCATCGGTCGGCGGCTCGCCTGTTGAAATATCCGCCGGCTCCTCCATGCCTTCCGGAATGCGGACGGCCAGGCCGCTGAGCGGGGCGAGACCCTGTGTCACATCTGCGGTTTCGGTGACCAGAATGGCCCCGTCCTTCAACAGGCCGTTGGCCCCGGCCGCACGCGGATCAAGCGGCGAACCCGGCACGGCAAACACCAGCCGCCCCAATTCGCCGGCCAGCCTTGCCGTAATCAGCGAACCGGAGCGGAACGCCGCTTCGACAACCACAAGGCCAAGGCCGAGACCGGCAATCAACCGGTTGCGGCGCGGAAAATCCTTGGCGCGCGGCTCCCAGCCGAACGGCATTTCGGTGATGACAGCACCGCCGCGCTCCGAAATCTCGCCATAGAGCTTCAGGTTTTCGGGCGGGTAGGGCTGGTCGATGCCGCCTGCCAGAACTGCAACCGTGCCGGTTGAGAGCGCCCCTTCATGGGCGGCTGTATCAATGCCGCGCGCCAGTCCGGAAATCACCGCATGGCCCGATGCGCCCAATTCAGAGGACAATTTGCGGGCCATGCGCATGCCCGACACCGATGCATTGCGTGCACCGACAATGGAAACCGCCGGCAGGGCAAACACAGCCGCCGTGCCTTTCAGGGTAATGAGCGGCGGACAAAGCGGCGTACGGCGCAGCATCGGCGGATAGTCCGGCTCGCCCATGGCCACCAGCCGTGCGCCGGATTTTACGGTCAGCTCGATTTCGCGTTCGGCGTCCGCGATGGACGGAACGCGCATGTCGCGCGACGCACCTCCGTTGCGGGCCAATTCGGGCAGGCGGGCGAGCGCTTCTTCGGCAGAGCCAAACCGGTTGACCAGCGCCCGGAAACTGGCCGGGCCGACTGTTTCGGTGCGGATGAGGCGCAGCCAGTTGATGCGCTGCCGGTCGCTGAGCAAGGGCCCGCTGCCGGAAGCGGTGTTCATTTGGCGCCGATCCTGGGTTCGGTTCCCGCCATGAGGCGTTGAATGTTGGCGCGGTGCTTGATGAACAGGATCACGCCCATCACGATGAAAAACACCGCAAAAGCGGAATTGCCGGTCAGCCAAAGCACCAAAGGGCTGGCCGCAGTGGCCAGCAACGCCGACAAGGAGGAATATTTCGTCAGAATGGCGCTCGCCAGCCAGATGGCGGCGAAGGCCAAGCCTGCCTGCCACGACAAGGCAAACAGCACGCCAATGAAGGTCGCCACACCCTTGCCGCCCTTGAAACGCAGCCAGACCGGGAAGATGTGGCCCAGAAACGCGCCAAGCCCTGCAAAGGCGGCAAATTCAGGTCCCCAGCGCCCGGCAATCAGCGCAGCCGCCGTACCCTTGAGCATGTCGAGCAGCAGCGTCGTAGCCGCCAGGCCTTTGCGCCCGGTGCGAAGCACATTGGTCGCCCCGATATTGCCCGAACCGATTGAGCGCACGTCGCCCAGCCCGGCGAGCCGCGTCAGGATCAGGCCGAAAGGGATCGACCCAAGGAGATAGCCGAAGGCCAGCGCAATCGCGATGTTCACCGCAGCACCTGTCAGGTCAAAGGGCGCAAGCATGCAAAAACTCCCCAGTGCCGTGTGTGTTACCCGTGTGCCGAAAAGATTGTGCGGCCTGCAACCAGTGTTTGCAAGACCTTTCCCTGCAGCCGCGCCCCTTCAAAACAGGAATTGCGCGACCGCGAAATGATGTCTTCCTCGCGCATGATCCACGGCTGATCAAAGTCAACAAGGATCAGGTCGGCCGGAGCACCGGGTTTAAGCGAGCCGCCGGGCAGGCCGAACAGAAGGGCAGGGGCGGAACACAGGAGTTCGGCAATCCGCAACAGGGACAAATCGCCATTGTGATAAAGCCTGAGCGCCACCGGCAACAGTGTCTCCAGCCCGATCGAACCAGCCGCCGCATCGGCAAACGGCAAGCGCTTGGTATCCACGTCCTGTGGGTCATGCGACGACGAAATCACGTCGACAACGCCGGATTTGACCGCTTCGATCATCGCCAGCCGGTCTTCCTCGGCGCGCAGCGGCGGCGACAGCCGGAAAAACGTGCGGTAGGCGCCGATGTCGTTTTCATTGAGCGCCAGCGAATGGATGGCGACACCCGCTGAAATGTTGGCGCCGTCATTCTTGGCCCGCTCAATGGCGCGCGCCGACATGGCAGCGGAAATCTTGGCGGCGTGATAGGCGGCGCCTGTCAGCCGGGCCAGCGCCAGATCACGTTCAAGCGGCACCAGTTCAGCTTCGCGCGGCATGGCCGGCAGGCCCAGCCAGCTTGCCGTCAGTCCCTCGTTCATGACGCCATTTCCGGCAAGCCCGGAATCCTCGGTTTCATGGGCGATCATCTTGCCGAAATCGCGCGCATAGCTCATGGCGCGGCGCATGACACCGGCATCGGCAATTGTCTTGCGGCCATCGGTGAAGGCGCAGGCCCCGGCCTCTGAAAGCAGCCCGAACTCGGTCATTTCACGGCCTTCAAGGCCCTTGGTGATGGCGGCAGCCGGAAAAATGTTGATGAGCGAGGTTTCGCGCGCCGTGCGCTGCACGAATTCAACCAGTGCCACCGTATCAATCGGCGGGGCGGTGTCCGGCATCATGATGACTGATGTGACGCCGCCGGCTGCTGCCGCCTGGCTGGCAGAGGCGATATTCTCGCGGTATTCAAGCCCCGGTTCGCCGATGAAAACCCGGCTGTCGATCAGCCCCGGCATCACAAGCTTGCCGCGGCAATCGATGACTTCCGCGCCATCCGGAATGCCCTGATTGGCGGCAGCCGCCCCGGCAGCGGCAATCTTTCCGTCCTTGACGATGACGGTTCCGTGCTCGTCGAGGCCGCGGGCCGGATCAATGACGCGGGCGTTCACAAAAACCTTCATGCCCGTGCTCCGTCGCGGCGCGGGTCGAGCAGGGCTTCCATGACCGCCATGCGCACCGCGACGCCCATTTCGACTTGTTCCTGGATGACGCTTTGCGGCCCGTCGGCTATGGCCGAGGCGATTTCGACCCCGCGGTTCATC
>JBATMU010000260.1:0-1678 GCA_049289995.1 Rhizobiaceae bacterium
GCCGAAAGCTGCGGCACGCCGACGCCCGCAACAATGCGCGTGGTGCAGATGGAGCCGGGCCCGATGCCGACCTTCACCGCATCGGCGCCGGCATCAATCAGCGCCTGCGCGCCGTCACGCGTGGCGACATTGCCGGCGAGAATCCGCACTGAATTCGACAATTTCTTGGCGCGGGTCACCGCATCGAGAACGCGCTGCGAATGGCCATGGGCGGTATCGATGACCAGAAGGTCAACGCCCGCCTCGATCAGCCGTTCGGCGCGCTCGAATCCGTCATCGCCAACCGAGGTTGCCGCGGCGGCGCGCAGGCGACCCTGGCTGTCCTTGGAGGCATGCGGATTCAGCTGCGACTTTTCGATGTCCTTGACCGTAATCAGACCGGTGCAGCGGTAATCGCGGTCCACGACCAGAAGCTTTTCGATACGGTGCTTGTGAAGGAGCCGCTTGGCTTCGTCCTGATCGACGTTTTCGGTGACGGTGACCAGGTTTTCGCGCGTCATCAGTTCATAGATGCGCTGCTTGGGATCGGAGGCGAAGCGAACGTCGCGGTTGGTCAGGATGCCAACCAACCGACCGGTAACCTGGCCGCCCGCCCCGCCGTTTTCGACCACCGGAATGCCGGAAATCGAATAGTGCTTCATCAACCGCAGCGCATCGGCCAGCGTGGCGTCCGGGCCGATGGTCACCGGATTGACCACCATGCCGCTTTCGAACTTCTTGACCTGGCGAACCTGTTCGGCCTGTTCAGACGGCGTCAGATTGCGGTGGATGACGCCGATGCCCCCAGCCTGGGCCATGGCAATGGCGAGGCGCCACTCGGTGACGGTGTCCATGGCCGCCGACAAGATCGGAATGTTGAGGTCAATGTCGCGGGCGATGCGGGTGGCGACCAGCGTCTGGCCGGGCATGACTTCGGAATGACCGGGCTGCAGAAGCACGTCGTCGAAGGTCAGCGCAGTTGCGCCGGTTGCCGTTTCGATGATTGTCGCCATGGCCAGTCCCTCTCATATGCGGCAG
The DNA here is from genome assembly GCA_049289995.1 of Rhizobiaceae bacterium. Classification (GTDB taxonomy): domain Bacteria; phylum Pseudomonadota; class Alphaproteobacteria; order Rhizobiales; family Rhizobiaceae; genus JBATMU01. The sequence continues at coordinate 1,018 of JBATMU010000260.1, forward strand.
CGTCTGCGGCGGGCGCAGGCGACTCGGATTTCCGTTCAAGGATTGGCGGCGGCTGGTAACATGGCTGCGCGCGCCTGCAAAGCCCTTTGCAGCGCGGCATCGGGAGGGGCGCGCTTTCTTGCGGTTGCATCGCTGCCGGCAAACACTTACCACGATTGCCTGACAACTGCAGACGCGACCCTGGGCAGACAGGCATGACAGCAATCACCGAGACGGCAGACAACAGTTTCGAGCGGCATCAGGTCGAATTCACCGGCAATTGGCGCGAATATTTCGGCATCTGGATCGTCAACATCCTTTTGACCATCCTGACCTTGGGCATCTATTCGGCCTGGGCGAAGGTGCGGCGCAAGCGCTGGTTCTACGGCCATACCTTCATCGCCGGTTCGAGCTTTGATTATCACGGGCGGCCCGTGCAGATCCTGATCGGCCGGATCATCGTGCTGGTGCTGTTTGCGGCCTATAACCTGGCCGTCAATTGTGCGCCCTTGCTCGGCGTGATGATCGCCGCGGGCCTGTTGTTCGCCGCGCCCTGGTTCATTGCGCGAGGCCTGCGCTTCAACGCGCGGGTGACCAGCTGGCGCAACCTGCGGTTCGATTTCACCGGCGGTTATTGGGGCGCCTGGCCGGGCTTCGTGCTCGGGCCGATGCTGGCCTATTC
>JBATMU010000261.1:0-2771 GCA_049289995.1 Rhizobiaceae bacterium
CCGAAGGGGCGCCGGTCCGCATTGAAGCCATCAGGCGGATGATCGAAAGCCATGTTGATATTTCCGCGCTTGAAGCGATCGGCCGCACGGCTTCGCGCCTGGCCAATGTGGTGCTCCTGCCAGCGGCAAGGCCGCATGCGGGCCTGACCATTGCCGTGGCGCGCGACGAAGCTTTCTGTTTCTATTATCAAGACGACCTCGAGGCATTGGAGGCAGCGGGTGCGCGGCTTGTCGAATTCAGCCCGCTGCGCGATGCCCGTCTGCCGGACGCGGATGCCCTGCTGCTCGGCGGCGGATTCCCCGAAACCCATATCGCCGCCCTGTCGGCCAATGCGCCGATGCGTGACGCCATCCGCGATGCGGCCAATGCCGGCCTGCCGATCCATGCCGAGTGCGGTGGTCTGATGTATCTGACGCGCACGCTGACGCATGGCGCGCTTTCCGGGCCGATGGCAGGGGTGATTGCCGCCGATGCGGTGATCAAGGACAGGCCGCAAGGCCGCGGGTTGGTGGTGCTTGAGCCGACGACCGGCGGCGCTCCGGTGCAGGCGCATGAGTTCCATCACGGCAGGCTGGAAAACCTGGCTGCCGAAACGGAATTTGCCTGGCAGGTCAAGCGGGGCGAGGGCATAGACGGCCAGCATGACGGCATCAAGATCAACAATGTCACGGCGTCGTTCAGCCATTTGCGCGATACGTCGCGGCACCATTGGACACAGGAATTCCTGGCGCTCGCCGCCAAGGTCAAACAGGGCCGGAAACCGGCCAAACGCAACACACTCAAGGCAGGGAGATAAATCATGGCGATTTCATTCAACGGCGAAGAGATTGAAACCACGGCCAGCGGCTATCTGGTCAATCAGGAAGACTGGAGCGAGGATCTGGCACGCACAATGGCGGCTGCCGATGGCATCACCCTTGGCCAGGAGCATTTCGACCTGATCAACTACCTGCGCGAAGAGTTTTTCGAAAACAGCGGCAACCTGCCAAACACGCGCACCATCATCAAGGCGATGAGCGATCTGTGGGGCCGCGAACTGGCGCAGCGCGATCTCTATGAACTGTTCCCCCTTGATCCGTCCAAGCAGGGCGGCCGCATTGCCGGCCTGCCGGAAAGCCGCCGCAAGGGCGGCTACTGACGCCATGCCTGCGGCGCTCGACAAGGAGGGCTATCTCGTCAATCCGGAAGACTGGAATGATGACGAAGCCTTCCGCGCCGCTGCAGCGGAAGGCATTGCGCTGACCGAGGAGCATTGGACGGTAATCCGGTTCATGCGGGACTATTGGGAAGAGCACCAGATCGCGCCTGATTCCCGGCATGCAATCCGGCATCTGACGCAGCAGACGGGTGCGGACAGAAACCGGCTGTTTGAGCTGTTTCCGTTCGGCTATGTGCAGCAGGCCTGCAAAATTGCCGGGATGAAGCGGCCGCGGGCCTGGAGTACAGGCTGATTCACGAAAGCTTGCCTTGACAACAAGCAAAGCGTGGTATTCAGTTATTTGAATATATAAACCAGTGAAGGCGGGAGGCCTTCCATAAGGGGTGGAGCCATGAACGTTCAGAACAACAAGAGCATGTCGATCATCGTCACCAAGGGCACGCTCGACTGGGCCTACCCTCCCTTCATCCTGGCGACCACTGCGGCGGCCATGGGCGTTGACGTGACGCTGTTCTTCACCTTCTACGGCCTTCAGCTGCTGAAGAAGGATCTCAAGCTGCAGGTTTCGGCGCTTGGCAATCCCGGCATGGAAATGCCGTTCATGGGCATGCACATGCCGATGCCCAACATCGTCAACATGATCCCCGGCGTCGATGCCGCCGCGACCGTGATGATGAAGAACCTCATCAAGAAGAAGGGCGTGGCCTCGATCGAGGAACTGCGCGAAGCAGCCATCGAATCTGACGTCAAGATGATCGGCTGCCAGATGACGCTTGACCTGTTTGAGTACAAGAAGTCGGATCTGATCGAGGGAATCCAGATCGGCGGCGCGGCGACCTATATGGAAAACGCGCTGAAGTCGGACATCAATCTCTACATCTGACGCTGGTCAAACATTTGCCGGGCGGGCCGAAGCGGCCCGCTTGTCCCGTTCAACACGCCATCAAACTCCCGGAGGAATCATCATGGCTGACGTAACCGTCGACGCAAAAGGCCTTAACTGCCCGCTCCCCATCCTTCGCGCCAAGAAGGCGCTCAAGGACGTGCCGGCTGGCGGCGTTCTTGAAGTTCTGGCCACCGATCCCGGTTCGGCCGCCGATTTCGAAGCGTTCTGCCGCACGACCGGCAATACGCTGATGGAGCATTCCAACAACAATGGCGTCTATCGCTACCTGATCAAGAACACCGCCTGATCGTTTGGCGGCGTTTTCGCCGCCGGACTGACCACATGCAAACGCCGTCCGCTCTCGAAGCGGGCGGCGTTTTTCTTTGCAGCCAAGGTTGCTGTTGCGATTTTGGACGGCTGGCGTGGAAGCTTCCGAGACAAAACTTGCCCGCACGGAGCCATGCAGCATTCATTCCGCTATTTATGCGGTCCTCAGGCGGAAAATCTGCCTCAGTTCAATTTCAAGCCGGGGGAGGCAGCCAGACTACATCTGGCGGCCGTAATAGAGCATGCAGGTATGGGTGGCCTGAGCGAAGAACAGCCAGCGTTCGGCGGCAATGCCGATGGCGGCAAAGACCACGGCGGCAAATGCCGCGAGCCAGCCGATGAACGGCGGCACGCCGGGCAGGAGGCTCAAGACCATCATGGCAATCGGCAAGGCAAAC
>JBATMU010000262.1:0-6779 GCA_049289995.1 Rhizobiaceae bacterium
GGATCAGCCAGCGCAATCGTCTTGCCGCCGGCGGCCTCGGCGATTTCGCGCACCCGGTCGGCGCACAGGACTGGATCGAGCCCGAAAACCGCACCATCACCAGCTAAAGCGGCAAGATCGCTTTCAAGCGCCGACGGGGGACGCAGGGTGCAAAGCTGGGTCATGTAGGCTTCGGTGACCATGGGCAGCTTGCGCTTGTCCATGAACACCAGATGGTTTCCGTCCGCGGCCAGAATGGCAAAGCCCAGCGCCAGCGGCGTATGCGGCACATCGCTGCCGCGGATGTTGAACGCCCAGGCCAGCGACGACGGGTCGGTCAGCACGGCATGGCTGCATTTGGCCTTGCCGATCATGTCTGCCAACTCGGCGAGCTTGTCCCTGGCCAGCCGCCCGGCAAAACGCTCGTCATGAATGGTGACCGCCTCGAGCGGCGCGCCGGGTTGATCGGTCCAAATCGCATCAACCGGATTGTCCGGCAGCGGCTTCAACAGGCCGCCAGCCTCTTCGACGGCGGCCCGCAAGGTGCGCACTTCGCCGATTGTGTGCAGCCAGGGATCAAAGCCGATGGTCAGGCCAGCCAGATTGCGTGCGGCGAGGAATTTCGCAGGCGGCAGATCAACCAGGCTTTGCCATTGGAAAATCGCCGGATCAGTCTGCTCGCGGACTTGCAAGGTATAGCGCCCGTCAACAAACACATGGGCCTCTTCGGCCAGGATCAGCGCAATGCCGGCTGATCCGGAAAAGCCGGTCAGCCAGCGCAGCCGTTCGGCGCGGGCGGCGACATATTCACCCTGATGCTCGTCGGTACGCGGCACCAAAAATCCATCAATGCCGAGCTGACCGAACAGGGCGCGCAAGGCCGCGACGCGGGTTTTGGCGAGCGAGGGATCGGAAACGGAGTCAAAATTCTGGAACATTCGGGATTTCACACCAAGATTGGACTGCTCGACGGTAACGGGACAGGGGCGGCTGCACAATGTCGCACGATTGCCCTTCGCACATGCAGCAATTGCATGGCTGCACTGCAGCAATAGCACTTCGGCATTCATGGAAGGGGCGTATGCTTGGCGGGCCAAACCACCGAAAGGGACATGACATGGCCAACCATCTGAACCTTTTCACCCGCGCGCTGGACCGCATGATCGAAGCCCGCGCGAGGCAGGCCGACCACCAGGTCCGTACCGCATTGTGCTGCATGGATGATGCTTTCCTGCGCGGTCACGGTTATTCGCCCGAGAACCTGCGCAAGCGCGGATAAACTTTCTTCAGCGACCTAGCCGGATGGTCACCCAGCCTTGGCGGCTTTCGGTGCGGATATGGCGGAATTTCTGCCCGGCATAGGCGGCAACGACCGCATTGCGCTGCCGGTCGAGAATTCCGGACAGAACCAGTGTGCCGCCGGGCGCCAGATGCCTTGCCATGTGCGGGGCGAGCTTCATCAGCGGCCGCGCCAGGATATTGGCGACGATCAGCTCAAACGGGCCGTCGCGGCCAAAGACCGGATCATTGAAGCCGGTCGCCGTACGGGCGTGAACGAAGGCGGAAACCTGATTGAGGCGGATATTGCCTGACGCCACAATGGTGGCGACCGGGTCAATATCGGTGGCCAGAACCGGAATGCGCGCCAATTTGGCGATGGCAATGGCAAGAACCGCACTGCCAGCGCCGAGGTCGAGCGCATTGCACGGCTTTTCTGCCGCCAGCACATCGCCCAGCATGTCGAGGCAGCCTGCGGTGGTGCCGTGATGGCCGGTGCCGAACGCCATGCCTGCGTCAATTTCAATGCCGATGCGGCCAAGGCGCGGCTTTTGGCGGTCATGGCTGCCATGCACGAAAAACCGGCTGGTCATCACCGGCTGCAGGCCGTCCAGCGATTTCTGCACCCAATCGACATCCGGAAGCACTTCGCGGATTGCGGCGAGCGCCGGGAAGCTGGCGGAAAGCAGCACAGCCAGGCGGCGGCCGGCTTCGTCGGCGTCATCAGGCTCGGCATAAACTGAAACTTCGTGAATATCGCTGTCTTCGTCGATTTCCTGGATGGCAACCGGCCAATATTCGTCTTCAAATGCAGCTTCGATCAACGCGAAAGCCCGCTCGGCCTCAGCCCGCGCTGCGGAAAAGTAGAACCGGGTTTGTGTCACTGGACTATCCTGATCAGGTCTTTTCGCCAACCAGCCGCTTGAGCTTGGCCAGCGCGAAATCGCTCTTCTCGCCATAGGCGATGGTGCCGGAAAACGCGCCTGTTTCATTGAGCAGCAGGATGGAGGCGGTGTGATCCATCGTGTAGTCACTGCCGTCCAGCGGCACTTTTTTCCAGTAGATGCCGAAGGATTTGGCCATGGCGGCGATCTTGTCCGGCTCGCCGGTTATGCCGCGGATACGGGTGGAAACCGTGCTGATATAGGCGTCAAGCAGTTCCGGCGTGTCGCGCTCGGGATCGACCGAGACGAAATAGACGGCAAGCTTGTCGCCTTCCGGACCGAGCTGTTTCAACAGGCCGTCTAGTTCAAACAGGGTGGTCGGGCAGACTTCCGGGCAGTGGGTGAAGCCGAAAAATACTGCGGTCGGATGGCCGCGGAAAGCCGCTTCGGTAATCGGTGCGCCAGACTGATCGACCAGCGCGAACGGCGCACCGAATGGCCCGTCGGATTTCGATCCGCGCATATAGTCAATGGCCAGAAATCCCGCAGCACCAGCAATGGCCAGCACCAGGCCGATCAAAAGAGCGCGCATCATGGTCTGAATTCCTGCGTTAAAAGCACCAGGCCAGGCCGGATTGGGCGAGGTTGGCGAACAATTGGCGGCCCTGATCCAGCCACAAGGAAAAAGCTGCGCCGAGCAAAGCCGTGGCGATGGCCGCAATGGCAATCGCGGCGGGCTGCCGAAACAGGGGTCTGGAAGCCGGGTTCATGGCCGCTCTATAGCGCGGAATCGAAAAAAAGGGAAAGATGCCGCATTGCCGCGCGGATGATTTCAGTGAAGCTTTAAAGCGGCCATTGTCTTGGGAGGGATGAATTGACCGCTGAAAAAGCTCCACGCATGCCTGAAGTCCGTGCCGTCACGGCAAAAGACATCACCGACAGTCTGAAACTGGCCTGGGCCGATATCAAATCCTGCGGTGGCAAGAGCCTGTTGTTCGGTCTGATCGCGGCGGCATTCGGCATCGCGATCGTCGCTTCCATCGCCTGGCTCGATATTCCCTGGATGATCTACCCGTTCATGATCGGCTTTCCGCTGGTCGGGCCGTTTCTGGCGGTCGGGCTTTATGACGTTTCCCGCCGCAAGGAGCGCGGCGAAAAACTGGCCTGGGGCCAGATCTGGCGGGTGATCTGGGCGCAGCGCGGCCGCGAAGTGTCGTGGATGGCGTTTGTCATGCTGTTCGTGTTCTGGGTCTGGGTCTATCAGGTCAGGCTGCTGATGGCCTTGTTTCTGGGCATGAAATCCTTCTCGACGCTGGCTGGCTTCGCCAAGGTCGTGCTTGGCACCAGTGAAGGCTGGGCGTTTCTGGCGGTCGGCCATGTGTTTGGCGCAGTGCTGGCGCTGGCCATGTTTTCGCTCACCGTCATTGCCATTCCTCTTTTGCTCGAACGCGAAGTTGATGTGGTGACGGCGATGATCACTTCGGTCAAAGCGGTGTTTGCCAGCCCGGTGGTCATGCTTGGCTGGGGGCTGATCGTCACGGCGCTGGTGATCGCCGCTTCGCTGCCGCTGTTTCTTGGCATCATTTTCGTGCTGCCGCTGCTAGGCCATGCGACCTGGCATATCTACCGGCGGGCGGTGGTGCCGCTTCCTGTCTGAACCATTACACAATCTTCATTTGCAGGCGCTGAGAGGCTGGCCTATTGCATTGCAGCATCGCATGCAGAAGGGACCAATCATGCAAATCAAGATTTCCGCGGGTTATTCCACGGCGCAAAAGGCGCTGCACTGGGTCGTTGCGCTCATCATTGTCCAGCAGGTCGTGCTGCATGAAAACATGCTGGCCGCCTGGGAGGCCTATACGAAAAATGGCGATGCTGCCGGTTTGTCGTCACTGTCGGTGCAAGCCCATGTCTGGGGTGGTCTGGCAGTGCTTGGTTTTGCCCTGTGGCGGGTCTGGCTCAGGCGCACGCATGGCGCACCGGCTGTTCCGGCCAATGAGCCGCCGCTGCTCAAGCTTGCCGCGCATGCAACCCATGTCCTTCTCTATGCGCTGATGATCTTTGTGCCGATATCCGGTGCGGCGGCCTATTTCGGCGGCGTGGCGCTGGCAAGCACGGCACATGTCGTGATGAAAAACGTGCTCATCCCGCTGGTGCTGCTGCATGTCGCGGGCGCCCTTTATCATCATTTCTGGCTGAAGAGTGATGTGCTCAAGCGGATGACCCACGGCTGAGCGCGCTTGCGCGGACGGATATTGCTTCCCATATGGCGCAGTGATCCATTGCGTTGATCAGGAGATTGCCATGTTGAGACCCGTGCTTGCCGCTTTTGCCGTTGCCGCCGGATTGGCAGGACCGGCGCTTGCCGATACTGTCGGCCAGGTCGGCGTCGATTGGACCGGCAATGACATCTACATTGACGCGGTCAAGGATCCGGAAGTGAACGGCGTCACCTGCCACGTCTCCTATTTTGACCGCAGCGTCATCGACCGGGTGACCAAGGGCAACTGGTTCGAGGAGCCGTCGGATTCGTCGATTTCCTGCCGGCAGACCGGACCGATCACCATTGGCGACATCGACCTGTCGAAGGATGGCGAGGAAGTGTTCAACCAGGGCATTTCGCTGGTGTGGAAGCAACAGGTGGTCAACCGCATCTATGACAAGGCCAATGATACGCTGGTCTATCTGTCGCATACCCGGCAGGTGCAGGATGGTTCGGCCAAAATGTCGATCTCGACCGTGCCGCTTTTTGGCCAGACCGTGACCTGGACCAAGGGCAAGCCGCAATAGCCCGGCTTGCCGGGCTTTTGCCGCTGTCGTAAAGCGCCGGGCATGAATGCTGATCCCCAGCCGAAGATCCATCCAACGGCAGTCCTGAAGGGCTGCTCGCTTGGCCGCCATTGCGAAGTGGGCGAGCGGGTCATCCTGCGCGAGGTCAATGTTGGCGCGTTCACCTATTTCGAACGGCAGGGCGAGGCAATTTATGCCGAAATCGGCAAATTCTGCTCGATTGCCGCCAATGTGCGCATCAATGCGCTCGAGCATCCGGTTGAGCGGCTGACCAGCCACAAGGTCAGCTACCGGCCGAACGAGTATTTCAAATTTTTGGGCGTCGATCAGGACTTCCGGGCGCGGCGGCAGGGCAAGCGCGTGACCATCGGCCATGATGTGTGGATCGGCCATGGCGCGGTCATCCTGCCGGGCGTGACAATCGGCAATGGCGCGGTGATCGGCGCCAATGCGGTGGTCACCAAAGACGTGCCGGATTTCATGATTTCCGCTGGGGTTCCGGCCAAGGGACTCAATCCGCGTTTTTCAGCCGATATCGCCGCGCGGATTTCGGCCAGCCAATGGTGGGACTGGCCGGAAAACAGGCTGGCGCTGGCCATCCCCGACATGCAGGTCATGGAAATTGGCGCGTTTCTCGATAAATGGGAAAAGTTCTGATGCTTATTGGCCGGCAAGCGCTTTTTCAAAGCGGCGGTCGGGTATGAACCACATGACAGCCACCGCCACGAAAAGCGCCAGGGCGAGCCAGCCGCTGAAAAAAGATGCTGCGATGCCGGCGATGTAAGCGGCAAGCGAAATCTTGCCCTTGACGTCGCTGCCAATGGCCTTGGCAAAGGCGGTGTCGCCGGAATGAATGGCCAGCAAGGCGCGCACGAGAATCGTATAGGCTATCGCGCACATCAATAGCGCCAGACCGTAGACGGCCACCGTATTCGGCGCAAAATGGTTCTCGCCCATGAAAGCTGTGGCGAAGGGCATCAGCGACAGCCAGAACAAGAGATGCAGGTTGGCCCACATAACCGCACCGCTGATGTGCCGGACCGCATGGAACATGTGGTGGTGATTGTTCCAGTAGATGCCGACATAGATGAATGACAGGACATAGGAGAGGAAAACCGGCCACAGCGGGATCAGGGCGGAAAAATCCTCGCCATGCGGAACCTTGAGCTCCAGCACCATGATGGTGATGATGATGGCGATGACGCCATCAGAAAAAGCCTCAATCCGGCCCTTGGTCATGTAAATGCTCCCGTTTTCGCCAGAATCCGGGAGCGAACCAGCGGCGTCAAGCCCTGGCTCCTGCTATTTCGCCGTGACTTTGCCCTTCATCATCGGATGAACCAGGCATTTGAAGGCATGGTCGCCGGCAGCGGCAACAGTGACCTGCTTGGCCTCACCCTTTTTCAGTCGCCCGGTATCGAATGCGCCGTCTTCAGCCGTTGCCGTGTGCGGCGCGGAATCGGCGTTGGTAAAGGTGATGGTGTCGCCTGCGGCGACCTCGATTTCGGCGGGCACGAACTTCATGCCCTTGATTTCTACCGCATGGTCAGCGGCGAAAGCAGTTGAGGCGGCAAGAGACAGGACGATGGCATAAAGGCTGCGGCGCATGTTGAACTCCCAATTCAGGCCCCGCAGCAAGCCTAGCAGAGGCGGTGACCTGCACAAGGGCGGGAATTGGGCATTTGCGCGGTCATTTTGGCCACGGCCTATGGTTGGCCGGCTCACGCCTTCTTGACGAATTCCGTGCGCAGGACGAGGCCCTTGATTTCCTTGGAACGGACTTCGATGAGATCGGGATCGTCGGTCAGGTGAATGCCCTTGAACAGGCTGCCGCGCTTGACCACGGAC
>JBATMU010000263.1:0-4462 GCA_049289995.1 Rhizobiaceae bacterium
CCGCCGCCCCTCCCGTTCAGGCGGCAAAACCGGCGGCACAGCCCCAATCGCCATTCCGGGCCGCGGGCAGCATATTTGCTCGCAAACCTGCCCCCGAACCGGAAGCCGCCAAACCCGCAGCAGCGAAAGCCGCCGGTGCAGGCGCACTTGCGTCCAAGCCTGCTGATTTTGATTTCGACGATGAATTGATGGCCGATCTGAGCGCCCAGTTGAAAATGGACGATGCGGCATCAAAGCTTTCAGCCGCTGACGATGACATGGCGCAGCTGGTTGCCGAACTGAACCGCAAGGCGTGACCGCCTCCTGTCAGTGTCCATTACGCGAAGCCAATTCCCGCAATGAACCGCCACATGGCGGTCATTCGTCGCGATAGACTTTCTCGCGGCGTTCATGGCGTTCCTGCGCCTCGATCGACAAGGTCGCGATTGGCCGCGCATCCAGCCGCTTGACCGAAATCGGCTCGCCCGTTTCCTCGCAATAGCCATAGGTGCCTTCGTCAATGCGCGACAGCGCCGCGTCGATCTTGGCGATCAGCTTGCGTTGGCGGTCGCGGGCCCGAAGTTCAATGGCGCGGTCGGTTTCCGAAGACGCACGGTCCGCAAGATCGGCAAGATTGGCGTTTTCCTGCTGGAGCGCGTCAAGCGTCTCGCGGGCCTCACGCAGGATGTCGTTCTTCCAGCGCACAAGCTTGGCGCGAAAATAGGCCTTTTGCCGTTCGCTCATGAAGGGCTCGTCTTCCGAGGGAACATATTCGGCATTCACCAGTCCGCTCATTCCGTGACTCCCTGCAGCGTCAACTTGCGCGGCATATATTCGCTTCACGCCTGCCGCACAAGCGCTCAGACGGCGTCCATCACCGGATTGTCATCGTCCGCAATACTGCTCCCTGCCGGGCTAACATGCCGGAATCATGACAGGCTTGCGCGCTGGCCATCTGGTCGGCTATCGATGGACGGGCGCTCCGGCTGCTGCATGAGCGAGCCGGAACGGCCAGGGACCCATCGGCATGAGCCTTCTGTTTTTGCTGCGTCACGCCAAGGCCGCCTGGGCCCAGCCCGGCGGCAAGGATTTTGACAGGAAACTGGAAGAATCGGGCAAGGCCGACGCTTTTGCCGCTGCCGCCGCGATGGCGGTCAACGGCTGGTTTCCGGAAAAAATCCTCTGCTCCCCCGCTGTCCGCACCCGCCAGACCTTGGCCGAAGCATTGCCGCCGCTTGGCATGACAATGGATGCCGTCAGCTTCACCGACACATTGTTCCATACGGATGCCGCGGGTTATCTCGAGGCAATCCGCGCCTGCAGCGGCGCAAAATCCCTTTTGGTGATCGGCCACAACCCGATGATCGAAGATGTGGCGCTGGCGCTGGCGGGATCGGGACCAGCCGATTCGCTGGCCGCATTGGCGGGCGGATTTCCGACTGCCGGACTTGCTGTATTGCGATTTGACGGGCCGCTGTCCGATGCCGCGCCCGGCGCGGGCCATCTTGAGGCTTTCATTGTCCCTGCCCGCTAATCGCCCCTGCCCTAAAACAGCGTGACCTTTTCTCCGGCAGCTATACGGTCGACGATTGCACGGCACTTCGGCTCCAGCTTGTCGCGTGAGGCCAAAAGGCACGCCTGCATCGGATCGCCATAGCCAACGCCTTTGCAATACCGTCCGGAATCATCGCTGCAGGCGCTGATAACCTTGCGCAGGCTGACCGCATGGGCCTGGCTGGCAACCTGAATCATCACGACGGCAAGCACGAAAAGGCGAAGCATGGGCATTTGGAATTTCCTTGTTTTTCGCAGGAATTGCGCGGCAAGCCACGCAAACGATCCTTTTTTGGCAAACCCAAGGCGCAATCTGGTGGGGAAGCGGGCAATTTCAACCCATCCGGAAAACTTTCGCTGACAAATCCCCGCCTTCATTCCTATATGGACCCCGCAAGGAGACCGGATTGGCGAAACTCACCACATTTACCGACGAAGCGTTGATTGCCTTTGACACGCTGGCCGGTCGCGCCGCCAATCTGGTCAATCCTTCGGTGAGGCTTGGCGTAACCGGCCTGTCGCGCGCCGGAAAGACCGTGTTCATCACCGCCCTTGTCCACAATCTCCTGCATGGCGGCCGCCTGCCATTGTTTGACGCCGCCAAGTCCGGCCGCATCGGCCGCGCCGTGCTCGAAGAACAGCCTGACGACGCTGTGCCGCGCTTCCAGTATGAAGATCATGCAAGGGCGCTGACCACGAACCGCATCTGGCCCGAATCCACCCGCGCCATTTCCGAATTGCGCATTGTGGTCGACTATGAATCGGCATCCGGCTGGGGACGACTGTTTCCGTCAGGGCGGCTGGCCATCGACATTGTCGACTATCCCGGCGAATGGCTGCTTGACCTGCCATTGCTCGGCAAGACGTATGCGGAATTTTCGGCCGAGGCGCTTGAACTGGCGCGGCTGCCCTTGCGGGCCGAGGAAGCAGGCGCATGGCTGGCGCTGACCGCCGCCACCGACGCAGAAGGCCCGCCTGATGAAATGACCGCACGCGCCCTTGCAGAGGCTTTCACCGCCTATCTCAAGGCTTGCAAGGACGATTCCAAGGCGCTTTCAACGCTGCCGCCCGGCCGCTTCCTGATGCCGGGCGATCTTGAAGGCTCGCCGGCGCTGACCTTTGCGCCGCTGCCGTCTGGAACAGGCCGGTCCGGCACGCTCGGCGCCATGATGGAGCGCCGCTACGAGGCCTATAAAACCCATGTCGTGCGGCCATTTTTCCGCGAGCATATTGCCCGGCTCGACCGGCAGATCGTGCTGATCGATGCCATGCAGGCGCTGAATGCCGGCGCGGAATCGGTGGCCGATCTCGAACGCGCCCTGAGTGAAATTCTCGCCTGCTTCCGGCAGGGATCCAACACCATGCTGACCGGCCTGTTCAGCCGCCGCATCGACAAGATCCTGATTGCCGCCACCAAGGCCGACCATATCCATCATGAAGCCCATGACCGCCTGCAGGCGCTGGTGCGGCGGCTGGCCGACAAGGCTGCGGCGCGTGCCGGACTTTCCGGTGCTGCCGTTGACGTGCTGGCGCTGGCTGCGGTGCGCGCCACGCGCGAAGGCACGGTCAATCAGGGCGGTGACGTGCTTCCGGTCATCATCGGCACACCGATCAAGGGCGAGGAAATCGGTAGTCAGCGCTTTAACGGCGAGACCGAAACAGCAATATTTCCCGGGGACTTGCCGGACAATCCGGATTCACTGTTTCAGCCGCGCGCCCATGGCGAACCCGTGCGCTTTGTCCGTTTCCGTCCGCCGAAAATCGAATTGGCGCCGGGCGGCGCAACGCTGTCGCTGCCGCATATAAGGCTCGACCGGGCGCTGCAATTCCTGTTTGGAGACCGTTTGGCATGACCACCCGCAAACCGCAGGCTTTTGCCATTGCCCCGGAAAAGCCGGCTGCGGCGCCGCGCGCCGCCCGCGCCATCGCCAAAGCCGTGGTCACGCCGGATGAATTTGACGTTTTTGATGCCCAGCCGGCGCCGCCTCCGCCTTTGAAACGCGGTTTCGGCTGGAAAAGCCTGCTGGCAACCGCGCTCGGCCTTCTGTTGTCGCTGGCGGCAGGCTTGTGGGCCGATGCGCTGATCCGCGACCTGTTTGCCCGCGCGGACTGGCTTGGCTGGCTGGCTCTCGGCCTGGCCGGTCTGGCGCTTTTTGCCCTGATTGTCATTCTGGCGCGAGAGGCGCTGGCGCTGTCGCGCCTTGCGTCAGTTGCCCGTTTCCAGAAACGCGCCGCGGACATCACTGCGTCCGATGATGCCCGTGCGGGACAGGCGCTCGCCCGCGATATTTCCGCCTTCTACAATGGGCGTGCTTCTTTGGTGAAAGGCCGCGCGGCAATTGACGCGCTTGGCGTTGAAATCATTGATGGCGGCGACATTGTCCGCATCACTGAGACCGAACTGCTCGGTCCGCTCGATGCCCGCGCAAGGGTGCTGGTCAGCGAGGCAGCGCGGCGCGTCTCGGTGGTGACGGCGGTTTCGCCGCGCGCCCTTATCGACGTTGCCTATGTCATTTATGAAAGCGGCAAGCTGATCCGCGCCATTGCCGAACTCTATGGCGGACGGCCCGGCACGCTCGGCTTTTTCCGCCTGGCGCGCTCGGTTCTGGCCCATCTTGCCGTCACAGGGTCGATTGCCGCCGGTGATGCGGTGATCCAGCAGGTGCTTGGCCACGGGCTGGCAGCGCGGATTTCCGCCCGGCTCGGCGAAGGCATCGTCAATGGCATGATGACGGCGCGCATCGGCGTGGCGGCCATGGAAACGGCGCGGCCCCTGCCCTTTGCCGCGCTCAAGCGCCCCGGCATGGGTGACTTCCTGACGGCTTTGGCCGCCTCGCAGCCAAAGGGCGAACGCTTGCAGGATTGATTTTCGGAGCGTCCTAATTTGGCCGCCGTGACGAAACATTAACCATTCCGCGCCAAAGTCGGA
>JBATMU010000264.1:0-5024 GCA_049289995.1 Rhizobiaceae bacterium
GCAGCAGCGTCAGCGTACGTCCGTTGACCGCAGCGTGCGAGGCCAGCGGCTGCGGGGAGATCTGGGCAACGCCGTGAATGCGCATGACCTCTTCGACCAGATCGGCCTTGCCTTCGACGTCCGGCCGCCAGGACGGCACGGCGACCGAAACGGCCTCGCCATCGCCCTGAACGGCAAAGCCCAGCCGCGTGAGAATGTCGAGGCTGCGGGCCCGGCCAGGTTCGATGCCGGTCAGCCGCTTCACTTCAGAGAGCGGGAATTCGACAATCTTTTTGTCGTGGCCGCTCCAGCCGGCGATATGGGATTGGGATGGCGTTCCGCCGCACAGGTCCATGACCAATTGCGTGGCCAGATCAAGCCCCGGCAGCATGAAGTCCGGGTCAACGCCGCGCTCGAACCTGTAGCGCGCATCGGTGATGATGCCGAGTGTGCGGCCGGTGCGGGCAATGTTGAGCGGCGACCACAGCGCCGATTCGATCAGCACGTCCGTGGTATTTTCATCGCAGCCCGAATGCTCGCCGCCCATGACGCCGGCAATGGATTCCACGCCCTTGTCATCGGCGATCACGCACATGTCGGGCGTCAGCGAATAGTTGCGGCCATCGAGCGCCAGAACCTCTTCACCGGATGCGGCGCGGCGCACCACCAGATTGCCGGCAACTTTGGCGGCGTCGAACACATGCAGTGGACGGCCGCGGTCAAAGGTCACGTAATTGGTGATGTCGACCAGCGCATTGATGGGCCTTAGGCCGATGGCGATCAACCGCTTTTGCAGCCATTGCGGCGAGGGGCCGTTTTTGACGCCGCGCACGAGGCGCAGCGCAAAGCCCGGGCACAGATCCGGATCGGCAATCGTCACCGAAACCGGACAGTCGCCCTTGCCGTTCACCGCTGCAATTGGCGGCGTCTTCAATTTGCCGAGCCCGGAGGCGGCGAGATCGCGCGCAATGCCGTAAACGCCCGTTGCGTCCGGCCGGTTTGGCGTCAGGTTGATTTCGATGAGCGGATCATCAAGCCCGGCATAGGCGGCGAAGGACTGGCCGACCGGCGCAGCCTCGGGCAGGTCAATAATGCCCTCATGCGCGTCGGACAATTGCAGTTCGCGCTCCGAGCACATCATGCCGCGGCTTTCCACGCCGCGGATCTTGCCGACGCCAAGCGTCACATCAAGACCCGGCACATAGGCGCCGGGCGCCGCAAACGCCCCGATCAGCCCGGCCCGCGCATTGGGCGCCCCGCACACCACCTGCACCGGCGCGCCGGTGCCTGTATCGACCGTCAGCACCTGCAGCTTGTCGGCATCGGGATGGCGCTCGGCGGTCAGGATCCTGGCGATGACAAACGGCTTCAGCGCTGCCTTGTCGTCAACCGCCTCGACCTCAAGGCCGATCATGGTCAGCCGCTCGCAGATGGCTTCGAGCGAGGCATCGGTGTCGAGATGGTCCTTGAGCCAGGAGAGTGTGAATTTCATTTTTCTATTCTCCTTAGCTGCTCAGTCCGCCAAACAGCGTCGGCATGTCCAGCGGGCGGAATCCGTAATGGGAAAGCCAGCGCACATCGGCATCGAAAAACGCCCTGAGGTCCGGCATGCCGTATTTCAGCATGGCGATGCGGTCGATGCCCATGCCCCAGGCAAAGCCCTGATAGACATCCGGGTCCAGCCCGCCCATGCGCAGCACGTTCGGATGGACCATGCCGCAGCCAAGGATCTCCATCCAGTCCTTGCCTTCGCCAAAGCGCACTTCGCCCGGCCGCGAACGGTCGCACTGGATATCAACCTCAAGGCTCGGCTCGGTGAAAGGAAAGAACGATGGGCGGAAGCGCATGTTGACCGACGGCACTTCGAAGAACGCCTTGCAGAACTCTTCCAGCACCCATTTCATGTTGGCGACATTGGCGCTCTTGTCGATGACCAGGCCTTCGACCTGATGGAACATCGGCGAATGGGTGGCGTCGGAATCCTGCCGGTAGGTCTTGCCGGGAATGACGATGCGGATCGGCGGCTGCTGCGCCTCCATGGTGCGGATCTGCACCGGCGAGGTATGGGTGCGCAAAAGCTTGCGCTCGCCATTGGCGTCCGGCGGAAAAAAGAACGTGTCGTGCATTTCCCGCGCCGGATGACCAACCGGGAAATTCAGCGCGGTGAAATTATAGTGGTCGGTCTCGATATCCGGGCCTTCGGCGATCGCGAACCCGAGATCGCCGAAAATGGCGGCGATTTCGTCGATCACCTGGCTGATCGGATGAATGCGGCCGCGCTCGGCCGGCGATTGGCGTACCGGCAAGGTGACATCAAGGGTCTCCGCCGCCAGCCTTGCGGTGACGGCGGCCGATTTCAGGATCGCCTTGCGGGCGGCCAGCGCCTCGGTGAAACGGCCCTTCAAGCCGTTGATTGCCGCGCCCTGTGTCTGGCGCTCCTCGGGGCTCATGGCGCCCAGCGATTTCAGAAGCTCGGACACCGAGCCCTTCTTGCCCATGGCGGCAATCCGCACCTCTTCGAGGCCGGCTTCATCGCCGGCTGATTCCAGCGCGGTCATCAGGTTCTGTTCGAGCGAGCCGAGGTCTTGCATTGTCATGTTCCGCAGATGTCAGGGAGAGGTCGAAGGACTGGCAAAAGAAAAACCCGCGCCAGCCGTGCCAGCGCGGGTTTTCCAAATCAAGCGGTGTTTTGGAAACGCTGGCGTCAGGCGACAGCGCGTTCAAAAGCGCCCGGCGTGGTGTCCTTGAGATATTCAAGCGCCTTCTTGGCCGATGCCACCAGCGCGCCGAAGGCGGCGGCGTCATGGATGGCCATGTCGGACAGGACCTTGCGGTCGATCTCGATGCCGGCCTTGTTGAGCCCGTCGATGAAGCGGCCATAGGTCAGGCCGTGTTCGCGGGTGGCAGCGTTGATGCGCTGCACCCACAGGGCGCGGAAATTGCGCTTCTTGGTGCGCCGGTCGCGCGTTGCATATTGCTTGGATTTTTCCACCGCCTGCTTGGCAATGCGGATGGTGTTCTTGCGGCGGCCATAAAAGCCTTTGGCGGCCTTCATTACCTTCTTGTGCTTGGCGTGTGAGGTTACGCCACGTTTTACGCGAGCCATGTCATGATCTCCTTAATTGGTGCGCAGCCGGGCCTAGAGGCCGTTCGGCAGAAAATTCTTGATGACCTTCTTGCCGTCCGGTTCTGCAAGAACCATCGTGCCGCGGGCATCGCGAATGAACTTGTTTGAGCGCTTGATCATGCCGTGGCGTTTGCCGGCGGCAGCCGCCAGCACCTTGCCGGTGCCGGTGATCTTGAACCGCTTCTTGGCGGCTGATTTCGTCTTCATCTTGGGCATTTTGCTCTCCTGAATCATATGTCCTGCGGGCGACGAAACCCCAGGGCAAGCAAACAAAACCGCCACGGCATGCCCTGCCGGGCGGTCTGAACCGGGCTGCAATACGCGATGGCCGCAGTTAATTCAACCCGGATTCGTCATGGCTGGCGCAGGGCCAGACGAATTAGCATTGCGATGGCGCCAAAACCGAGAATTGACGCGCCATACAGGGCGGCAAACCATAAAAGCCGCTTCCAGCGCCCTGCGCCATCGGGCTTTGAGGTCTCCATTAGTGATAGCCGGTTTTTTCGTCGACCTTGCCGCGGAACACCCAATAGGCATAGGCGGTGTAGCCGATGATGACCGGCAGTAGGATCGACACGCCCCACAACATGAAGATGAGGCTCTTTTCCGGCGCGGCGGCCGCCGAAATGGTGATGGCGGGCGGCACGATGAAGGGGAACATCGAGACGCCAAGACCGAAGAAATTCAGCCCAAAAAGCGCAAGCGTCAGGACAAAGGGTTTCCAGTCCTGCACCTGTGATTTCAGCGCCCGCAGCAAGGCCAAGCCGGCGGCGGCGACCGCCAGCGGCACGGCCAGGGCGAAGATGATTCCGGGCCAGACCAGCCAACGGTCGAAATAAGCTCCGTCTAGGAAAGGTGTGGCGAGGCTGACGGCAATGATGAATCCGATGGTCGTGAAAAGCCCCGGCCTGGAAAGGGACCGCGCCTTCGCCTGGATCGGGCCGGTGGTGCGCATGATGAGCCATGTTGCGCCCAGAAGCATGTAGCCGGACACCACCGCCAGTCCGGTCAGCAGCGAAAACGGCGTCAGCCAGTCCCACCAGCCGCCGGCATAGGCGCGGCCGGCCGCGTTGATGCCTTGCAGGATTGCGCCAAGGATGACGCCCTGCGCAAAGGCGGCGAGGAATGATCCGCCCGCAAACGCCCAGTCCCACAAAAAACGGCCGCGTTCGGTGCGCCATCTGAACTCGAAGGCCACGCCGCGCAACACAAGTCCCAGAAGCATGGCGATCACCGGCGCATAGACGGCGGGCATGATGATGGCGAAGGCCAGCGGAAAGGCGGCAAACAAGCCGCCGCCGCCCAGCACGAGCCAGGTTTCATTGCCGTCCCAGAACGGCGCGATCGTGTTCATCAAAACGTCGCGGTGGCGGCGGTCGGGATAGCGCGTGAACAACATGCCGACGCCGAGATCGAACCCGTCCATGACGACATAGCCGGCCACCGCCGTGGCAATGATGACAGCCCAGAGCAGCGGAAGGTCAATTGGCATGGCCATGCGCTCCATCCGGGGTTTGCGCCAGGCCAGGCACGATGCCGGCGGCGCGGGTTGGTGTCTGGGCCGCGTCGTCTGTTTCGCCCATCTGCGGCGGCCGGACCATCAGCCTGAGCAGGTAGAGAATGCCGGCCCCGAAAACCAGGAAATAGACCACGGCGAAGGCCGCAAGCGAGGCTGCAACTGCCGGCGCCGCAAGCGGGGCGGCGCTGTCGGCGGTGCGCAGCAGGCCATGGATGGTGTAGGGCTGTCGGCCGACCTCGGTGGTGATCCAGCCGGCGATGACGGCGGCAAAGCCGGTCGGCGCCATCAGCAGGGCAAAGCGGTGCAGCCAGACGGAAGAATGAAGGACGCCGCGCCAGCGGCTAAAAAGGCTCCACATGCCAAGACCCAGCATGGCGAAGCCAAGCCCGACCATCACGC
>JBATMU010000265.1:0-17647 GCA_049289995.1 Rhizobiaceae bacterium
CGAATTTGCTCAGGACCCATTAAAATGCTTGCGGATTTGTATTTGGTCTGATTCCCCGTTGCCGGGAGGAATTCGGCATGAGTGATTTGGTTTTCTGACGCGCAAATGCAGCGGATTTCGCCGTATTTCCCGCTTTCGCACGGGTTTGCCCGGGTCGATGTACGGCCGGTTTCGAGCGGGATCATCTTTGTCATCCGCAACGGGTTGCGCTGGCGCGATGCGCCTGGGGACTTTGGTCCACACAAGACCATCTTCAACCGCTTCATCCGCTGGAGCCAGATGGGCGTGTTCAACAAAATCCTGGCCAAACTTGCCGCCATGGCAGGCAGACCCGATCAGGTGATGATCGATGCAACGCATCTTAAGGCCCACCGCACGACTGCGAGCCTCTTAAAAAAGGGCCTGTACCCAGACGTATCGGACGCACCAAGGGCGGCTTGAACTCCAAGCTGCATGCCGTGTGCGATGGCGCGGGCAGACTGCTGGTTTTGCTGCTCAGCGAGGGCCAAATGAGCGGTTACAAGGGCGCGGCGCTGATGTTTGACGCCATTCCGGACGCAAAATCATTGCTTGGCGACAAGGGCTATGATGCCGACTGGTTTCGCTCAGCGCTCAATGCACGCGCATAGAGCCTTGCATCCCGCCAAAATCCAACCGCAAAGCCGAAATCCCGTTCGACAAGGCGCTCTACAAAAGGTGCCATAAAATCGAGAACATGTTTGGCAAACTCAAGGATTGGCGGCGCATCTTCACCCGCTACGCCAATGCCTACATGTCAGCCATAGCAATCGCCGCAACCGTCATCTTCTGGATCAATCAATGAGTCATGACCCTATGAAGCGCGCGAAAACCGCCGGTTAGGGCAATTGCTTGCATTTTAACGACCAGCCGGATTTTGCGATTTGCGTGCATCCGGCCCTATGGCAAAAGGCATGAACGGCAGCTTGCACCGCAGCTTCACCTCGGCCTAATGGCTGAGGAACCCGGTGCCGGCGCGACGCGCCGCTCCGTCTGCAAATGGAGACTGCCATGGATGCCCTCGCGCTTGCCGACACGCTGACGCTGGACGAACAGATTTCACTGATGTCGGGTGAGGATTTCTGGTCCGTGCCTGCCATTGCCGCCAAAGGCATCGGCAAATTGCGGGTTTCGGACGGTCCGAACGGCGCGCGCGGCGGCGGCTCGCTGATCGGCGGGGTCAAGGCTGCGAGCTTTCCGGTCGGCATAGCCATCGGCGCGACCTGGAACGTGGCGCTTGCATCCGAAATCGGCGCGGCGCTGGCCGGCGAAGCCAAATCCAAGGGCGCACACATGCTGTTGGCGCCAACCATCAACATCCACCGTTCGGTGACAAACGGGCGCAATTTCGAATGCTATTCCGAAGACCCGGTGCTGACCGGGCAGCTGGCCGTTGCCTATGTCACCGGCCTGCAGGGGCAGGGCGTTGCGGCGACCGTCAAGCATTTCGTTGGAAATGAAAGCGAGATCGAGCGCACCACGGTCAATTCGCAGATCGATGAGCGCACGCTGCGCGAGGTCTATCTGCTGCCGTTCGAAATGGCGGTCAAAGAGGGCAAAACCTGGGGGGTGATGTCGTCCTACAACAAGCTCAACGGCACCTATACCGCTGAAAACGGCTGGCTGCTGACGCAGGTCCTGCGCCGGGAATGGGGCTATGACGGCATTGTCATGTCCGATTGGTTCGGCTCGCGGACAACAGCCCCCACCGTCAATGCCGGGCTTGATCTGGAAATGCCCGGCCCGGCGCGTGACCGCGGCGCAAAACTGGCTGATGCGGTCCGAGCCGGTCGGGTTCCGGCTGAAAAGGTCAGGCAGGCTGCCGCCAACATGCTGCGCGTCATGGACCGCACCGGCGCGCTGTCCAATTTCGGGCCACATGAAGAATTCGCCGATGACCGGCCGGAAAACCGCGCCTTGATCCGCCGCGCCGGGGCGGAAGCCATGGTCTTGCTCAAAAACCGCGATGGCATCCTGCCATTGGCGGGATCGGGAAAAATCGCGGTCATCGGCCCGAACGCCAGGATTGCGCAAATCATGGGTGGCGGTTCGGCGCAGCTCAATCCGCACCATGCGATTTCGCCCTGGCAGGGCCTTCGCGAGGCCTTGGGCGAGGACCGGCTCGCCTTCGCACAAGGCTGCACGAATACGCGGTTCGAGCCACTGCTCGAGGGTAGGCTGAAAGCCGAATATTTCGCCAATACCGACTTTTCGGGCGAGCCGGTTCATACGGAAACGCTGGATGACGCACAGGCCTTCATGTTCGGCAGGATCGGCGGCGGCAAGGTTGACGCCACGAATTTTTCGCTGCGGCTGACCGGCATTTTTACGCCGTCTGCGAGCGGCGTGCATCGCTGCGGCATTTTCTCGGCCGGCCGTTCGCGTTTGCGGATTGATGGCCAAATGATTGCCGACGCCTGGACCGATTGGCAGCCGGGCCGCACCTTCTTTGAAGAAGGCTGCGATGAAGTCATCGGGGAGATCGGGCTGGAGGAAGGCAAGACAGTGCCGGTGGTGATTGAGTTTGCCAGCAACCCGGCCCGCAATCTCGGTTTTGCCGCTTTCCGCGCCGGCATCGGCCTGCCATTGGGCGATTCCGCCATTGCAGAGGCGGTGGAAACCGCCCGCCATGCGGAAACCGTACTGGTTTTTGCCGGGCGCAATGGCGAATGGGACACCGAAGGCTCCGACCTCACCGATATCCGCCTGCCGGGCCGACAGGATGCGCTGATAGCAGCGCTGGCTGCCGCCAATCCGCGCACGATTGTCGTTTTGCAGACCGGCGGGCCGGTTGAAATGCCATGGCTCGATGATGTGGCGGCGGTCATCCAGGCTTGGTATCCCGGCCAGGAAGCCGGTTATGCCATCGCCGACGTGCTGACCGGGGCGGCTTCACCGGGCGGGCGGCTGCCGCAAAGCTTTCCGCGCCGCTGGCAGGACAATCCCGCTCATTCGCAGGACAAGGAAGTGTATCCCGGCCTCAATGGCAAGGTGCGCTACGAGGAAGGCGTGTTCATCGGCTACCGGCATTATGACCGCATGGGTATCGAGCCGCTGTTTCCGTTCGGGTTCGGCTTGTCCTACACCGCGTTTGCATGGTCGCCGCTCAGGATTACGCCGGATGGCGATGGATTCTTCGCCGAAATTGACGTCGCAAATACCGGCAAGCGGCCGGGCCACGAAGTCGTGCAGTTTTATGTCAGCGACAGGAACTGCCCGGTGCCCCGCCCGGAAAAGGAATTGAAGGCCTTTGTGAAACTTGCGCTCGAGCCCGGCGAAACTAAAACCGCGCGCGTGCGGCTGACCCCGCGTGATTTCGCATGGTTTGATGTGGAGGCAAGTGCATGGCGGGCGCGGGCTGGCGAATTTTCGGTTTTTACTGCAGCTTCGGCAGCGGACATGCGATCGAATTGCGCGGTGACGAGACCTGCGGCATGGATGGACAGCGGGCGGCCCAATGGCGGGCTTCCGGCAGCCTGATCCGGATGTGTGCCGCCATAGGGGAGGTGGTCGATCATGGAATTTGATTATGTGATCGCCGGCGGCGGATCAGCCGGTTGCGTTTTGGCGGCGCGGCTGAGCGAAGACCCGGCCGTCAGCGTTTGCCTGATTGAAGCGGGCGGCGAGGGGCGCAACATTCTGGTGCGCCTGCCAGCGGGGATTGCCGCCCTGGTGCGCGGCAAACCGAAAATCTGCAATTGGGCGTTTGAAAGCGTTCCGCAGCAACATCTCAACGGCAGGCGCACCTATCAGCCGCGCGGCAAGGCGCTGGGCGGCTCCAGCGCCATCAACGCCATGCTCTATGTGCGCGGCCACAGAAGCGATTACGACGATTGGGCAGAAGCAGGCTGTGCCGGCTGGGGCTGGGACGATGTGCTGCCATTTTTCCGGATGAGCGAAAAGAACATGCGCGGGCCGGACGCATTGCATGGAGATGCGGGGCCGCTGGAAGTCAGCGACCAGATCGAACCGCGCCCTGTGGCGCGCGCCTTTGCCGAGGCTGCCGGTCAATGCCAGATTCGCAGCACTGACGATTTCAACGGGCCGGAACAGGAAGGGGCGGGGCTATACCAGGTCACCCAATTCCATTCTGCGGCGAAAAAGGGTGAGCGCTGTTCGGCAGCGGCAGCCTATCTGCATCCGGTCATGCATCGCCCCAATCTGACAGTGTTGACGCAGGCGCAAGCGACACGCGTCACATTTTCCGGCAAGCGCGCCACGGGCGTGGATTTCCGCCGCAAGGGCGTGAACGGCCATGTCGCAGCGCGGCGCGAAGTTCTGCTCTGCGGCGGCGCATTCGGCTCGCCGCACTTGCTCAAGCTTTCGGGCATCGGCCCGGCCGCCGAACTCGCCGCGCATGGCATTGCCGTGGTCAAGGATTTGCCGGGCGTCGGCGAGAACCTGCTCGATCATCTTGACGTCACGCTTATCGACCGTGCCACGACCACCGATGTGTTCGGCATCGGCGTGCGCGGCGGCTGGCGGCTGTTGCTGGAGCTTCTCAAATGGCGCAGGACCGGCACCGGCCTTGCGGCGACGCCGTCTGCCGAAGCAGGGGCATTCCTGAAATCCGAACCCGGGCTGGAGCGGCCAGACCTGCAAATGCACTTCGTTGTCAGCCGCGTGGAAAACCATGCCCGCAAACTGAGGCCCGGCTATGGCTACACGCTGCATGTCTGCGTGCTCAGGCCGCATTCCAAAGGCAATGTGCGCCTCGCCAGCGCTGATCCGATGGCAGCGCCGTTGATCGATCCGCGCTATTTGAGCGATGAGCGCGATCTGGCCTTGCTCAAAAAGGGATTCCGGAAAGCGCGCGACGTGCTTGATGCGCCAGCGCTTTCGTCCTTCAAAAAATCAACGATCACCGGCCCGTCCGGGCTTTCGGATGCCGCCTTGACCGAATTTGTGCGCGGCAATGCCGAAACGATCTATCACCCGGTCGGCACTTGCCGGATGGGCGTTGATGACGGTGCTGTTGTCGATGCAAGCCTCAAAGTGCACGGGCTGGACGGCATAAGGGTGGTGGATGCCTCGGTGATGCCGACGCTGATCGGCGGCAACACCAACGCGCCAGTGATGATGATCGCCGAAAAGGCCGCTGCAATGATAAAGGCAGGCCTCAGGCCGTGAGCTTGGCCATGTGCTGCATGGCCAGCGCATAGCCGTTCACGCCGAACCCGGCGATGACGCCATCGGCGCGCAGCGACACATAGGAATGGTGGCGGAAGCTCTCGCGCTTGTGCACATTGGAGATGTGCACTTCGAGCACCTTGCCCTCAAAGGCGTTGAGCGCATCAAGGATGGCAATCGAGGTGTGCGTGAAGGCGCCCGGATTGATGATGATGCCAGCCGCCGTTGTGCGTGCCTCGTGGATCCAGTCAATGATCTCGTATTCGCGGTTGGACTGGTGAAAGCGCAGCTTCATGGCGGATTTTGCCGCGATCGCCGCGCATTCCGCTTCGATATCGGCCAGCGTTTCATGGCCATAGATTTCCGGCTGGCGCTTGCCGAGCAGGTTGAGGTTGGGGCCGTTCAGCAGGAAAATGGTCTTGGTCACGGGCGGACTCCGTCGGGCGTTTGGCCGAGCCATAGCATCAGGATGCCGCGCGGCCTAGACACCTGTTTGCGCTTGCGCCGCCCCTGCCGACAGAAAGGCAAGCAAATGCATGCCGCTTGACCTTTGGTGCGTTGCGCGTGCATGGCTGCAATTCCGGCAATCCGCAGAAGACGGCGCATGTATCGTCAGGCCCTCAGCAATCGGCAAAAGATTTTCGCAGTCGCGCCGATGATCGACTGGACAGACCGGCATTGCCGGCTTTTCCACCGGCAACTGACGCGGCATGCGCTGCTTTACAGCGAAATGATTGTCGGCGATGCGCTGGTGCGCGGAGACGCCGCGCGCCTTTTGGATTTTGATTCGGCAGAACATCCGGTTGCGCTACAATTGGGTGGCTCGAACCCTGCCGTGTTGGCGCAGGCTGCCCGGATAGGGGCGGATTTTGGCTATGACGAGATCAACCTTAATGTCGGCTGCCCGTCCGACCGGGTGCAGTCGGGGTCATTCGGCGCCTGCCTGATGGCGACGCCGGAACTGGTCGGCGATTGCGTGGCGGCCATGAAGGCTGCGGTTTCCATTCCGGTCACCGTCAAATGCCGGATCGGCGTTGACGACCAGGACACGGAGACTGCGCTGGATGCGCTTGCCAGTGCTGTTGTTGCCGCAGGCGCCGACGCAATCTGGGTGCATGCGCGCAAGGCGTGGCTGCAGGGATTAAGCCCGAAGGAGAACCGCGAAGTTCCACCGCTGGATTATGGCCGGGTCTTTCGCCTCAAGCAAAGAATGCCCAATGTTTTCATTGGGTTGAATGGCGGCATCGCCAACCTGAATCAGGCGCTTGAGGTTTTGAATCAGGTGGATGGGGTCATGCTGGGCCGCGCCGCCTACCACACGCCCGATCTGCTCACCGACGTTGACGCCATGATCTATAGGGAAACTGGCAGCACGGTTGAAATATCCACCGTGCTGGACATGATGATGGAGCATGCGCGCCTGCACATTGCAGCGGGCGGGCGGCTCGGCCATGTCACCCGCCACATGACCGGCCTGTTCCATGGCCGAAAGGGCGCGCGGCGCTGGCGGCAAATCCTTTCGGAGGATGGCGCCAGGCCGGGTGCGGGACCGGAAGTGATCGCGCGCGCTTTCCAGGCCGTGGATGCCGAGAGGCTTGCCGCATGAACAGCATGGAAATCCTGCTGTTCGTGCTCGCCATGGCGGCGACGGGGGCTGTTTCAGGCCTGCTCGCTGGCGTGTTCGGGGTTGGCGGCGGCGCTGTGGTTGTGCCGGTTCTCTATTCGGTGCTCGGCATGCTGGACGTCGATCCGTCGGTGCGCATGCATGTGGCGGTCGGCTCGTCTTTGGCCATCATCATTCCGACATCCTTGCGTTCGTTCACCGCCCACCGGGCGCGCGGGGCGGTGGATGAGGCCTATTTGCGGGCATTGGCTGTTCCGCTGGTGTTTGGGGTGATTGCCGCCTCGCTGGTCGCCTCGCGGATTTCCAGCGGCGGATTGCGGGCGGTTTTTGCCGGTCTCGCTTTTGCCATGGCCGTGAAAATGCTGTTCAACCGGCCAAGCTGGCGGCTTGGCGACAATATTCCCGGCCAGCCGTGGCGCGGCATGACCGGGGCGGCAATCGGCTTTCTGTCCACGTTGATGGGCATTGGCGGCGGCGTGCTGAACAATACCTTCATGACGCTGTATGCCCGGCCGATCCATCAGGCTGTGGCCACGTCGTCGGGGGTCGGCACACTGATTTCGGTACCCGGCATGATCGGCTATATCTGGGCGGGCTGGAATGAACCCGGCCTGCCGGTGTTTTCAACAGGCTATATCAACTGGCTGGCGGTGGCGGCGATCATGCCGGTTTCGCTGCTGTTTGCGCCGATGGGCGTGCGGATCGCTCATGCGCTCAACAAGCGGCATCTGGAAATCGGCTTTGGCATTTTCATGGTGATCGTTGCAGCGCGTTTCGGCTGGAGCCTGATCTAACGTTCTTCCAGCACCATCCGGTCGCCGCGCACCGCATAGCCGCCCAGCGTATCAAGAAAATTCATGCCGAGCAGGCTTTGGCCCAGCCCCGGACCGCCGGAGACCAGAACCGGCATGTTGTTGCGACGGATTCCGCCCAGATCCAGCGTGCCGAGGCGGGCGCGGGCGGCGAAAACTTCGCCATTCGCCGTTGATACCGGGACGGTGAAATTCAGGCCATCAAGAGCAATGCCTGCAGCAAGTGCATCTTCGCGGGTCAAAACCGTGGTGGTGGCGCCGGTGTCGACCAGAAATGTCACCGGGAATGTGTTGACATTGGCGCGGGCGAGGAAATGCCCGTCATTGCCTTTTCTGAGCGTGATGGTCGCCTTGCCGTTTTCGCCCGTGCCTTCCAACGGAGCGCCCGGCACCAAATAATGCGGGGCTTTTGCAGCGAAGTCGCCAAGTTCGCTGCGGAACTGATAGCCGCCGGCCAATACCGCGAGAATGCCGATCCACAAGAATGCATCGCGCAGCTTGCCCGGGCGGTTCATGCTCCAGAGTCCGGCCAGCACGGGTATGCCGAGGATCAGCAAATAGACCAGATAGGGGGCATCTGGATCTGTGGGTGAAACCAGGCTGCCGGAGCGGATGGCGGCAAAAAGCCCGGCCCCAACAAGGCCGATCAACAGATATTTGAGCAATCGGCTCACGCCTGACCATCTCTTTCGCGGGCCATTCTGGTGCGGCGGGTTTCGCGGCGCGGCTTGCGCTCGACCGTTTCCAGCCGCGCGGGCAGGGCTTGCATGACGGTCCGTCGCTCTCCGGACGTCATGGTCATCCATGCGCCGATTTCTTCGCGCGTGCGTCCGCAGCCAAAGCAGAAGCCGGTCACGTCATCAATTGAGCAAACGAGAATGCACGGCGATTCAATCAGCGTCATGGCGGCTCCTGAAGGTGTGTATATTGTGCCCGCATCGGGCATTCGCAAGGCAGGTGCGGCCTCTTCTGCAGAAAGTGCGGTTGCGCCCGGTGCTTTGGCGCATTACCAGACCGGCCATGCCCGTTGCGGGCAAGGACGCATGCACCATGACCTCAGGATTGCCGTTTGACGATTTCCGCGCGCTTGTGGCCTCGCTGCCTGCGCCGCGCAACATTGCCAAAATTTCTGAGCGGTTTGACGCGTTCCGCGGCTTGCACGGCAATGGCGGCGAGTTGGAAAAGCTTGCGCTGTGGGCGGCGGGATGGAACGCCAATGAGCCGGTGCTGTTCGTCCGGCCTTTGGTGGCGGTGTTTGCCGGAACCAATGCGCTTGGCGGCGGCCAGAATTCCGCAGCCAATTCACAGACTCAGGCCATGGCGGCAGCGGCGACTGACGGCCATGCGGCGGTCAACGCGCTATGCGCGCAACGCGAACTCGGCCTGAAGGTGTTTGATCTGGCGCTCGGCCATCCCTCGGGCGATATTGCCGTTCAGCCGGCGCTTGATGAACGCGGCTGTGCGGCCACCATGGCATTCGGCATGGAAGCCGCTTCGGGCGGCACGGATATTCTGGGCATCGGATCGTTCGGGCGCGGAGCGTCTGCCTGTTCGGCGGCGCTTTTATCGGCCTGCGGAGGTGTTCCGGCCGATCAGCTGGATAATGCCTGGCCGGGCGGCGAGGTTCTGGACCGCGGCCACGCTGAACGGGCGCTTAAACTGCACAAGCATCACCTGGCCGATCCGCTCGAGGCGCTGCGCAGGCTTGGCAGCCGCGAAATCGCCGCCATGGCAGGGGCAATTCTTGCAGCGCGGATGGAGCGCATTCCTGTCATCCTTGACGGACCTTCGGCCTTGGCTGCGGCCAGCGTCCTGAAAGCGATGAATGCCGATGCGCTTGGCCATTGCCGTTATGCCGGGGGGCAAGCTGATGCCGCCCGTTCGTTGGGACTGGAAACAGTGACCGCGATTGCGTCAGGGTTCGACGGCGGGGCAGGGGCGGCCATGGCCATCGGCATGGTGCGTGACGCAATCAAAGTGGCGTCCAGCCTTTAAGCTGATGAAGGTCAGCCGCGCGCGGCGGCAGGCACGGCGGGCAGGGCTTCCATGACGCGTTGCGGCGGGAAAATTGCCGTGGCCTCAGTGCCTTCGCGCAATTTTGACTGGAAGTCGAACTTGCCACCATGCATTTCGATCAAGGCCTGAACGATCGGCAGGCCGAGGCCGGTGCCTTGTTCGGCGCTCTTGATGGCGATCGAGCCTTGGCCGAATGCCGACAGCACAACCGGAATTTCATCGGCGGGAATGCCAGGGCCATTGTCCTTGATGGCCAAATACTGACCGCCGCCTGCCGTCCAGCCTGCCCTGACGCGGATTTCGCCATTGGTCGGGGTGAATTTCACCGCGTTGGACAACAGGTTCAACGCGATCTGGCGGACGGCGCGCTCGTCCGCATACAGGCGCGGCAGGTCCGGCTCGAACTGCTGGACAATGCGGATGGACTTGTTGCGGGCCCGCAACTCGATCATGTGGCAGCAATCGTCGAGAATGTCGCTGAGCGCCACCGGCTCCTCATTGAGCGTGTAACGGCCGGCTTCAATGCGCGACAGGTCGAGGATTTCATTGATGAGTTCCAGCAGGTGGCTGCCCGATTCATGGATGTCGCGGGCGTAGTCCTTGTAGGTCGGGTTCTGCATCGGCCCGAGCACTTCCGAGGCCATGACCTCCGAGAACCCAAGAATGGCGTTGAGCGGCGTGCGCACTTCATGGCTCATCGAGGCCAGGAAACGCGACTTGGCCAAGTTGGCTTCTTCGGCGCGGCGGCGCGCCTCATCCGACATCGATTTTGCTGTTTCCAGTTCGGCAATCAGCCCGTCTTTCTCGCGGCGGAACGACAACATTTGCGTGGTCGCCGTGTTGAGATGGCTGGTAACCGTGCCGAAAAACGGCAGTGCGGCGATCAGCACGGCGATCATCATGAATTCAACCGGCTTTGCGGCATCCGCGCCGAGCAGGGAGAAAGCCGCCACCGGCAGCAGGAATGTGGCGATCAGCGCATTGCGCAGGCCTGCCGTGATCATGGCCGTGGCGGCAATGGCAAGCAAAAGCACAAGGGCCTTGGCGACAGGAAACTGTTCAATGGCGCAGGCGTCACAGGACAGCGTTGCAAAATAGGCCCAGCCAAACCCGCTGGCGACATGGGCCACCATCAGGTTGCGGCGGACGATTTCGGGGAGGATATCGTGTGTTTCTTTCTTGTCGACCGAACGGGCGACATAGGCGAGCACCGCATAGAGGCTGACCGATATGACCGCCCAGATGAGGATCGGCCCGCCAATGCCGGCAAAATAGCCGCCAATGGTGACGAGCAGCACGAGGATCGGGATGGCAGAGGCGCTGGCCACCGTGGTGTGGGCGTGCATTTTCAGGAGTTCGCGGGAATAGACATCACCGCCGGATTGTTCGGCCAGCAAGTCACGGGTCTTGCGGACGGTTGCCATGACATCGCGGTTGCGGCGCGTCTTGCGGCGGTCCACAATGTTTTTGTCAGCAAATTCCGAGCGATTCAGCACAAATTCCAACCGTTTTCGCACGCGCGAGTCCCGGAAAAACCTTAGGCAGCAATGATTAAGAGACCCTTCCCGCAATGAGCGCCGCACCATGGAAAAGGCGGTCTGGCACTGTTTCGCGCCGCCACAGCGCGCTGCGGCGCTTCCTGTCTGGCGCCCTCTCCATGGCCATATTGCTGACGCTCGCCATTGCGGTGACCCGTCACGAGCGAATCAGCGCGCGCAATCCGTCGGGCCGGCCTGTGATTGCCGATGGCGACTCGCTGAAGTTCGGCGAGGAACGCATCCGCATGCGCGGCATTGATGCGCCTGAATACTCCCAGATGTGCGAGCGGAACGGCCAAGACTACCCCTGCGGGAAAGAGGCGCGCGCCGCCCTGGCAAAGCTCGCCGGGCAGGGAGCGGTGATCTGCGAAGGCTGGGAACAGGACCGTTACGGACGGCTTCTGGCCACCTGTTCGGCAGGCGGTGTGGACCTCAACAAAGCCATGGTGGAGAGCGGCTGGGCGGTATCTTATGGCGGCTACACGGCTGAAGAAGCGGCGGCAAAAAAAGCCCGGCGCGGGCTATGGGCGGGTGAGTTCCAGCGGCCGTCACAATGGCGTGCGCAGCATGGCGGCCTGATCGACAATGAGCACGATTTCTGGACTATGCTGAAAAATGCGCTGGCCGCCTTGCTGGGATTTTCCTGAATCAGATCAATTGCCAAGTGCAGCTTGTGGAGGGATGACATGAAGCTTTATGACGGCGGCAAAGCGCCCAATCCGCGGCGGGTGCGCATCTACCTCGCTGAAAAGGGACTGACCGTGCCGGCCGAGCCGGTGGACATGGGCGTTTTCGGGCACAAGGGGGCGGAGGTGACCGCGCTCAATCCGCTGCAGCGGTTGCCGGTTCTGGTTCTCGACGACGGCGCGGTGCTGACCGAAACAATCGCGATCTGCCGTTATTTCGAGGAACTGCACCCCGAACCGCCGCTGTTCGGGACCGGCGCCAAGGGCCGGGCGCTCACCGAAATGTGGCAGCGGCGGCTGGAGCTGAATTTCTTCATGCCGGTTGCCCATGCCTTCCGCCATACCCATCCGGCCATGAAGGACTGGGAAGTGCCGCAGATTGCCGAATGGGGTGAGGCCAATAGGCCCAAGGCGCTGGAATTTCTGGCGCTGATGGACCGCGAACTTTCGGAACGCGAATTTGCGGCGGGAGATGAGTTTTCGGTCGCCGACATAACCGGCCTGGTGGCTTTGGATTTCATGAAACCAGCGAAAATCACCCTGCCAGATGAATTTGTTCATGTGGTCCGCTGGCGCGATGCCTTGCGCGCCCGGCCAAGCGCCCAAGCCTGACGGCTTTTACTGTTGACGCCAATGGATTTGGCGCATGGAAATGGAATGGTTTTCTAATATTACCGTGAATACGGCAATGCCGTCCTTGAAATTGTCTTTCAATGCGCGCATTCACGCAAAATCATTCCGGAGTTTGCCATGGACCGCCTTGACCGCAAGATTTTGCGCCTGCTGCAGGAAAACGCCACGCTGGCCGTGGCTGACATCGCCAAGAAGGTCGGGCTGTCAACCACGCCATGCTGGCGGCGCATCCAGAAGCTTGAGGAAGACGGCGTCATCCGCCGCCGCGTGGCGCTGCTTGATCCGGTCAAGGTCAATGCCGGGGTGACTGTGTTTGTCTCCATCCGCACCAATGCGCACAGCCATGAATGGCTCAAGCGCTTTTCGGAAGTGATTGCCGAATTTCCAGAAGTGGCCGAATTCTACCGGATGAGCGGCGAAGTGGATTATCTGCTGCGTGTGGCGGTGCCTGACATTGCCGCCTATGACGCCTTCTACAAGCGGCTTATCTCGAAGATCGAAATCCGCGATGTGTCATCGGCATTTGCGATGGAGCAGATCAAGTTCACCACTGAATTGCCGCTTGATTATTTGATCCTGGACAAGGATGGCCCTTCAGCTTCACCCTAAGACCTGTTTGGACCCGACGTCCTGTGCTTGAGATTTTTTCGGGGAGTGGAGCCAGGTAATCCGGCGCCGCGCGTCAAACAGGAGAGAATCATGAAAATACTTGGCATTGCCTTCACCGCTTTGACCTTCTTTGCCGCGC
Organism: Rhizobiaceae bacterium; assembly: GCA_049289995.1. Classification (GTDB taxonomy): domain Bacteria; phylum Pseudomonadota; class Alphaproteobacteria; order Rhizobiales; family Rhizobiaceae; genus JBATMU01. The sequence continues at coordinate 13,206 of JBATMU010000265.1, forward strand.
CGACATTGGCGGCTGACGACGACGTGCTCACAATGGATACGGCAACCGCCTTCGCGGACGCGGCGCAAGCGGTCAATGACGCCATTGTCAATCGCGGCTATTCGGTCGACTATCACGGTTTCATCGGCGACATGCTGAAGCGCACGGCTGCTGACGTCGGCGCAACCAAAGAGATCTACAAGGATGCGCAGTTCTTCACCTTCTGTTCGGCCGTGGTGTCGCGCAAGGTGATGGAGGGCGATGCAGGCGACATCGCCTATTGCCCCTATGTGGTGTTCGTTTACGAAAAACCGGATGCGGGCGGCAAGACGACGGTCGGCTTCCGCAAACTGCCGGCTGGCGGCGCGCGCGACGGTGTCAATGAACTGCTGACGTCCATCGTTGAGGAAGCAGTGAAATAATCAGGCGATCCGGCGGCCGGCAAGGCGTTCGAACGTCTTGTCTGCTGTCAATTCGCGCACGGCGTCCTTGCCGATCCAGCGGGACGTCTTGTCCGGGCTTGATGCCAGCTTTTCCGCCAACGCAAGAGCAGGTCCATGGCAAGGCAGCGAACGCTTGCCGATGGAGCGCAGCGCCCAGTTGACAGCTTTTTTCACAAAGTTGCGCGGGTCCGTGGCGTGCGCCTCGATCAGCGGCAAATAGGCGAGCACATCGGCATCCGGCGATTTCTTGAGGTGCACGGCGACCCAGCAGATCATGGCGAAAGCCGTGCGGCGGACAAATTCGCGGTCATCAGCGGCGAATTCCGGTATGAGTTCACCGGCCAATCCGGCATCGACAAACAGGTCGGAAACGCCATCGACGATTTCCCAGGAATTGAAATCCTGCACCCAAAGGCTGGCCTGTGCCGCCGTCACCTTCTTTTTTTCATCGGTGAAAGCCGCCAGCAGCCGCGCCTCTCGCCAGCCGGTCTGCCACAACGCCAAGGCGCGTTCGTGGTTCCTGCCGATCAGCCGGGCGAGGGGGCGCAGCTCGGCGTTGGAGACGCCAAAGGCCTTGTCCACCGCGATGCCATAGCGCGCCATGCCTGAGATGTTTTTGCCGGACTGCCGAGCGGCCAGCCAGGCGAGCACGTCGTCAACGGTTGAATCCGGCGTCATTTTTCCAGCCGCGCCAACAGGCTCGACGTATCCCAGCGCTTGCCGCCCATCTGCTGCACATCCTTGTAGAACTGGTCGACTAGGGCTGTGACCGGCAGTTTTGCGCCGTTGCGGTCCGCTTCTTCCAGACAGATGCCGAGATCCTTGCGCATCCAGTCCACAGCGAAACCGAAATCATACTTGCCGATATTCATGGTCTTGTGGCGGTTTTCCATCTGCCAGGACCCGGCAGCGCCCTTGGATATCACATCGATGACTTTTTCGATGTCAAGCCCGGCCTTCTTTCCGAAATGAATGCCCTCGGCCAGACCCTGCACAAGGCCTGCAATGCAGATCTGGTTGATCATCTTGGTCAATTGACCGGCCCCTGCCGGTCCCATCAGGCCGACCATGCGGGCATAGGCGGCAATGACCGGGCTGGCGCGTTCGAACACGGCCTCGTTTCCACCGCACATCACGGTCAGCACGCCGTTTTCGGCGCCTGCCTGACCGCCCGAAACCGGGGCGTCGATGAAGCCGAGACCAAGCTTTTCGGCTACAGCCGCCAATTCGCGGGCCACTTCCGCTGACGCAGTGGTGGAATCGACGAACACTGCGCCCTTCTGCATGGCCGCGAATGCGCCATCTGGACCCAGGGTGACTGCGCGCAGATCGTCATCATTGCCGACGCAGGCGAAGACAAAGTCCTGGCCGACTGCGGCTTCCGCGGGCGTCGCAGCGCTCTTGCCGCCATGCTGGGCCACCCATTTGGCGGCCTTGTCCGTGGTGCGGTTATAGACGGTCAGCTCATGGCCGCCCTTGTTTTTCAAGTGCGCGGCCATGGGATAGCCCATCACGCCAAGACCGAGAAACGCCACTTTCGCCATGACCGGAAAACTCCACTGGATGTGCGGCCATTAAGGCCAAAACACCGGATTTCGCAATGGGTTGCCGCCTTAGCGGATCAAATGCCGGGTCAGCCGCTTTTCCATCCATTCCCAGATGTTGCGCAGCGTCTCCACCATGGCCAGGTAGATGAGCGCGGCGTAAATATAGGTCTGGAAATCGAACGAGCGGGCATAGGCGCGGCGGGTTTCACCCATCAGGTCATAGACGGTGATGATGGCGACGATGGCCGATCCCTTGATCATCAGGATGATCTCGTTGCCATAGGGGCGCAGGGCGACAATCAGCGCCTGCGGCAGGATGATGCGCACGAAGGTCAGCCATTTCGGCAGGCCGAGCGAGTTGGCGCCTTCCCATTGGCCTTTTGGCACGCTTTCAATGGCGCCGCGCAGGATTTCCGCCTGATAGGCGGCGGTATTGAGCGCAAACGCCGTCAGGCCGCAGTTCCACGCCTCCTTGAAGAACCCCCACAGCCCGACGGATTCCAGCGGGCCGCGGAATTCGCCCAGCCCGTAATAGATCAGGAAGGTCTGGGCGAGCAGGGGCGTGCCGCGAAAGAAATAGACATAGGCATAGGCCGGCCAGCCGATCACGCGGTTTTTTGACAGGCGCGCCATGGCCAGCGGAAATGACAGGAGCGCTCCAAGCACCAGGGATGCTGAAACCAGCTTCACGGTCACCCACAAGCCGGTCAGGTATTTCGGCCCGTATTTGGCAAAAAGTTCGGGATTCCAGGCGGAAACCAGCCAGAAGATCAGCGCGATGAACAAAACGGCCCAAAGCGCGGTCAGCGCCCAGCCGATGATGCGGGTCTTGGTCCAGGGCTTGGACGGTGATGGCGGACGGGCAATCTTTTCCGGTTGCAAGGCGACATCGCTCATCGTGCCGCCTCGCTCTTGGAAGCCCAATCGCTGATCTTGCCGATGGCGAAGGAGGAGATGATGGCCAGCACCAGATAGATCAGGCAGGCGACCGAGAAAAACAGGAAGGCTTGTTTGGTGACGCGGGCGGCAATGCCGGTCTGGCGCAGGATGTCGGCCAGCCCGATGGCCGAAACCAGCGCGGTGTCCTTGAGCAGGATCAGCCAGAGATTGGCCAGGCCCGGCAGCGCCAGCCGCACCAGTTGCGGCAGCACGACCAGCCGCATGGTCTGGCCCGATGACAGGCCGATCGACCAGCCGCCCTCATACTGGCCTTTCGGGATGGCGCGGAAGGCCGACAGGATGACTTCGCTGGAATAGGACGAAAACACCACGCCAAGCGCGATCATGCCCGACACGAAGGAATTGATCTCGATGACGGTCTCGCCGCCGGTCACCAGTTGATACAGCGCCTGCACGCCGATCTGCGCGCCATAAAACACGATGAACAGGGTGAGCAGCTCGGGCAGGCCGCGAAAGATCGTGGTGTAGATGTTGGCGGCCAGCCGGAGCGACGGTTCGGAGGATTGCTTGCCCAGCGCCACGAAAAAGCCGATCAGCAGACCGACCGGCAGGGTGGCAATCGCCAAGGACAGGGTGATGCCGACCCCGCGGGCGATCTCGTCGCCCCAGCCGTTCGGGCCAAATCCGAGAAGGGTGATTGCAGCGTCCAAAATCCCCCCTCCGCCTTGCCGGTTTCTTGTGCGGCTTCAGGCCGATAAAAGCATCGGCGCAGGCATCTGTCCATGGGCGGCAGCCCTTGCGGTTGAAACAACCGGCGTTTCGAAAATCCGCCGGCCAAACAAGCTGGCGGCAAGTTCGGTCAGCATGAGGGCGCTTTTGCCGCGTTCATCGAGAAAGGGATTGAGTTCGACCAGATCGAGTGATGACACCAGGCCATAATCGGCCAGCATTTCCATGATGAGATGGGCTTCACGGTAAGTCGCGCCGCCGCTGACCGGCGTGCCGACGCCGGGCGCCAGCTGCGGATCGAGAAAGTCGGCGTCAAGGCTGACATGCAAGAGGCCGTTTTCGCGCCGCACCTGTTCGCACAGCGCCCGGACCGGGGCGATCACGCCATGCTCATCAAGGGCGCGCATGTCATGGACATTGATGCCGGCATCTGCCAATGCCCGCCGCTCGGCCCGGTCAATGGAACGCACGCCGAGGATATGGACGTTTTGCGGCTGCACCAGGGGCCGGTTGGCCGGCAAAATGCCGTCAAAGCCCTTGTCGCCGGTGAAAAATGCCACCGGCATGCCGTGCATGTTGCCGCTGGGCGACGTTGCAGGCGTGTTGAAATCGGCATGCGCATCAAGCCACAGCACGAAAAGCGGACGGTTCTGGCTGGCGGCATGGCGCGCCGCGCCCGAAACCGTACCCATGGAGAGCGCATGATCGCCGCCCATGAAGACCGGCAGGCAATCATCTGCCAGCGCCTCATAGGCCGCGCTTTCCAGTCTTCGGGTCCAGCCGGCAATTTCGGCCGCCGCGCGCGCCTGTCCGCCCAGCCTGAATCCGGCGAGCGGGGCGGCGG
>JBATMU010000266.1:0-5333 GCA_049289995.1 Rhizobiaceae bacterium
CGCCGCCATGCTTGCGGGTGGCGCTGTCATCGGCCTGTTCGAATTCACCGAAAATCCGCTCGGCCTGGGCCGGATCAAGACCCGGACCGGTATCGGAAATTGTCAGGCAAACTCCGGGTTTCCCGCCCCTGGCGCCCGGCTCGGCTGAGACCAGAACGCCGCCCTTTTCGGTGAACTTGACGGCATTGCCGGCGAGATTGATGAGCACCTGGCGCAAACGCAGCGGATCAGCATCCAGCCAGGCCGGCGTGCCGGGCGCCACATGACTGCCAATGCCGATGCCCTTGGCATGGGCGCGGGCCGAGAGGAGTTCGGTCACGGATTCGGTCAGTTCGCGCAGGTCAACGCGCGCCGGTTCGAGCGCGGCTTTGCCGGCTTCGATCTTGGAAAGGTCGAGCAGGTCCTCGATCAGCTCCATCAGCGCGTCACCGGATTGGGCAACGGCCTCGACATAGGTGCGCTGCTCGGGGGTCAGCGGCGTATCGGACAGGAGCCGGGCCATGCCAAGCACGCCATTCATCGGCGTGCGGATCTCGTGGCTGACGGTGGCAAGAAACCGGCTTTTTGCCTGGCTGGCCTGTTCGGCTTTTTCGCGGGCCGCAATCAGCTCGGCTTCCGCCAGTTTTCGCGCTGAAATATCGCGGGCAATGGCGCGATGGGTCATCTGCCCGGTCACCTCGTCGCGGGCCGACAATTCAACCCAGGAGAACCAGCGTTCTCCGGACGGCAGACGGATCACGGCATCGGCCTGGGTCAGGGCGCCGTGCCCATCAAGGCTGGGCGCCGGGCGCTCGCCGATTTCCATGCCGAGTTCCTCAAGCGACCGGCCTTCCAGCGCGCGCGGCGCGGCATCAAGCAGGCGGGCAAAAACCGCATTGGCAAACAGGATGCGGCCTTCGGAATCACGGTGGACAACCAGATCGCCGAGCACATCGATCAAGCCGCGAAAGCGCTCTTCGCTTTCCCTGATTTCCCACATCTTGTCGGAAAGATTTTCGATTTCAGCCCGCGACTGCACAGCCTGTTCGCCGAGCTTGCGGGTCAGGGCGCGCTCGCGGCGGCCATGCTGAAGCCCGGCAATCAGGCTGACAGCGGCGGCTGAGACCAGAAGACCGACCAGAAGCGGCGGCGCGCCGGTCAGTATGGCAAGTCCGGCTGACAGCGCCATGGAAATGGCTGCACTCAGCGCAAGTGGATTGAAGCTCGCGCCTTTGGGCGCAAGTTTCTCGCCATCGCCTTGCAAAGGTCCGGTCCCGCTCATGGCGCAATTGTGCCATGTCAGGTTTCAGGAACGCTTCCGCCAATCATTAGCATTTTAACAATCAGCAGGGTTTTCGGCGAAAAGGCAGCTGATTCAGCCGTCTTGCGCACCGGCCATGTCGACGACGACCCGGCCGCGGATCTTGCCGGCCATGATGGCCTCTGCCGCCGGAATGATGCCGTCAAAGCCGATCGTTGTGGAAAGCGCGGCGAGCTTGGCAGCATCGAGCCCGGTTTCGATGCGCCGCCAGGCCTCTTGCCTAAGCGCCCGCGGCGCCATGACCGAATCCACCCCGGCAAGGGTGACGGCGCGCAGGATGAACGGGGCAACCGAGGCGGGCAGATCCATGCCCTGCGCCAGCCCGCAGGCGGCAATCGTGCCGCCATAGGAGGTCATGGCCAGCACATTGGCAAGCGTATGGCTGCCGACCGAATCCACGCCGCCCGCCCAGCGCTCCTTGCCGAGCGGCTTGCCCGGCGCTGACAATTCATCGCGCGAAATGATTTCAGAGGCGCCGAGCGCGGTCAGGTAGTCATGCTCTTCGGGACGGCCCGTCGAGGCAATCACCTGGTAGCCAAGGCCCGACAGGATCGAGATGGCGACCGAACCGACCCCGCCTGCCGCACCCGTCACGACAATGGGTCCCTTGGCAGGCGTAAGGCCATGGCGTTCGAGCGCCATCACGCACAGCATGGCCGTATAGCCTGCCGTGCCGACCGCCATGGCGCTGAGCGGGGTCATGGATTGCGGCAGGCGCAGAAGCCAGCTGCCCTTGACGCGGGCCATGCCGGCATAGGCGCCGAAATGGGTTTCGCCAACCCCCCAGCCATTGAGAATGACCTTGTCGCCGGGCGCCCATTCGGGATCCCATGACGAGGTCACCGTGCCTGCCATGTCAATGCCCGGCACCAGCGGAAAGCGGCGGATGACCGGGGCCTTGCCGGTGATCGCCAGGCCGTCCTTGTAGTTTACGGTGGTCGCCTCGACGCGGATGGTCACGTCGCCTTCCATGAGGCCGGATTCCTCCATGTCGGTCACCGCGACCGACTGGGTCTTGTCTTCATTGCGTGAAACGACAATGGCCTTGAATGTCTTGCTCATGAATTGCCCCGTTGCTGCCGCCGAGTTTGACCCGGGGCGGATCGCCGGTCAATCGGCCTTGGGTGTTTGTGACCGCGAATTGCGTCCGGCCCGCCAGGCAATTGCCTCCTGCAGAAGAACGAGGCCGGCGCCGACCGTGATGCAGGCATCAGCGAGATTGAAGACTGCAAAAGCCCAGCTTTCGGTATGGACGAGCATGTAGTCGACGACATGGCCGAAACGGAGGCGGTCAATGAGATTGCCTGCGGCACCCGCCAGGATCAACGCAAAGCCGGCGCGGGCAAAGCGGTCGGTTGGTGCGGTCTTCATCGCCAGCCACAGCACGAAAACCATGACTGCGGCCGACAACGCGGCAAGCGCCGTGGGGCCGGTGCCGCCAAGAAACGAAAACGAAATGCCGATATTCCAGGTGCGGTAGAGCGAGACATACGGCACAATGGCGACAGCCTGTTCAAACGGCAGGCTGACTTCCGCCCATGCCTTGACGGCCTGATCGGCAACAAGGGCCGCAAAGGCCAAAACGGCGTAGGGGAATGCGGGTTTCATGGCCGGTCCTCAAGACCGAGGGCGGAGCGGCGGATTTCGTAGAGCATGACGGCAGTGGCCACGGCGAGATTGAGTGAATCGGCCTTGCCTGCCTGCGGGATGCGCACCAGCGCCTTGCATGCGCCGGCCAGCGCTTCGGTCAGGCCCTGCTGCTCATTGCCCATGACCAGCAGAACCGGTTTTCCGGCATAGTCCGGCTTGCGGTAATCGACCGCGCCCTTGAGATGGGTGCCCGCCGACAGGCCGGGAAAAGCCTTCATCCAGCCGATCAGGTCGGCTTCACCGGCCCGCGCCAAAGGCATGGCGAAGACCGAACCCATGGTGGCGCGCACGGTTTCCATGGAAAACGGATCGGTGGTGTCGCCAACCAGAATGACGCCTTTGGCGCCGACGGCATCAGCGGTGCGGATGATGGTGCCGAGATTGCCCGGATCGCGGACCCTGTCGAGCGCCACATAGACGTCGTTGCCTGATGGCCGGAACGAAGAGAGCGGGCTCAGGCGCTGGGAAATGACGGCGGCGACCAGCTGCGGGTTGTCACGGCGGGTGATGGCGGCCATCAGCTTTTCCGGCACTTCCAGCACATCGCCGCCAGCGGCGATGACCCGGGCGGCGGTCTTTTCCGCGAGCGGATTGCCCAAAGCGGTCTTGGCCAGCACCAGAGTCTTGACCGTCCAGCCCTGATCGAGCGCTTCGATGACCAGTTTCAAGCCTTCGGCCAGAAAGACCCGCGCCTCATCGCGGTTTTTTTTGAGCGCCAGGCCCTTGATGTCCTTGATGAGCGGATTGGCGAAGCTGGTGACTTCACGCACCCGGCCGGGCGCAGAGCTGCTCATAGCGCCACCCAGCGCGAAAACAGCGACGTCGACAGCCGCCGTCCGGCAGCCTTTTCGCGGATGACCAGTTCGCCCGATTCGACCGTGCCGCCCATGCCGGCAAAGGCGTCGCGCAGCAGCGTGTGGATGGCAAAGAACGATGAGCGGATGGAATAGGCGGTCAGCACCACGCCAAGCGGCCGTTCGGTGAGAATGTCGCGGCATAGCGAGGTCATGTGCGGCAGGTGTTCGAACAATTGCCAAATCTCGCCTTTCGGGCCGCGGCCATAGGCGGGCGGGTCAAGCAGGATGATGTCGTAGCGGCTGGCGCGCCTGAGTTCGCGCTCGGCAAATTTGACCGCATCATCGCAGATCCAGCGGATCGGCTTGGACGCAAGGCCCGCCAGCTCCTGGTTTTCCCGCGCCCAGAGAATGGCCTTTTTGGAGGCATCAACATGGGTGACTTCCGCCCCGGCGCGGGCGGCGACCAGCGAGGCGAGGCCGGTATAGCCAAACAGGTTGAGCACCTTCACCGGCCGTTTGGCGGTTTCGATCATGGCCGCCATGTGCCGCCAATGCGGTGCCTGTTCAGGAAAGACGCCGACATGGCGAAACGAGGTGAAGCGCCCGAAATAATCGATGCCGTCATGGCGCATGGGCCAGACTTCGCCGAGCGGCGCCTTGGGGAAGCGCCAGCGGCCCATGCCCTCTTCATCGGTGTCGCCGGTGAAAATGGCGTCGGCCGCCGCCCATTCCCGCGCCGGCAGGGCCGGCCGCCACAGGGCCTGACCTTCGGGCCGGACAATCCGGTAGGGGCCGTATTGCTCAAGCTTCTGGCCATCGCCGCTGTCAATGAGTGCGTAATCGGAACCCGGCTCGACCTCAAGGATCAGCGGCAGGCGTTCGGCGGGCAATTCGCCGGAGCGCCTCGGCTCGCGCGGCTCTGCGCCCTGCAGCTTGCCGCGGCCCTGATCATGCGATGCCGTCACTTCAGTTTCCCCGGAAAATCACGCGCCGCTTCTGCCACAGGGGCCGGACGGGTGCAACGCTCAGCGCTTTGCGGCTTCCCAGACGGCGATGCCGGCGGCCAGATCCTCGATGGCCGCCCCCACCGACTTGAACAGGGTGATGTCGCTGTCATCGGAGCGGCCGGCATGTTTGCCGCGCACCAGATCATAGAGGTCGGCTTCGACACGGTCTTCCGTCAAGGCGCCCGATTGCAGCGCCAGTACGATGTCGCCGGCTTCTTTCAGCCCGCCGGCGCGCGTGTCGACAAAAACCCGGGCGCGGCGCATGGCCTCGTCATCGCTTTCGCGCATGGAAGGGGTAAACGCCCCGACCAGATCAACATGGGCGCCCGGCTTGAGAAGCGCGCCCTTGACCAAGGGCATGGTGGAAATGGTTGCCGATGAAATCACGTCGGCGCGGGCGATTTCACCGTCAAGATCCGCAGCAGCGCGGGCGTTGAGGCCGAGCGCCTGCAAAGCCTCGGCGGCGGCTTCGGCCTTTTGCGGCGTCCGGTTCCATATCACGGTTTCAGTGATCGGGCGGACGGAGGCATGGGCGCGGGCCAGAAACGGGCACAGCGCGCCTGCCCCGATGATGAGATG
>JBATMU010000267.1:0-1612 GCA_049289995.1 Rhizobiaceae bacterium
GCCGCCATCCTTCGAGACGCCGCGCGAAGCGCGCGCGGCTCCTCAGGATGAGGTCGGAACCCGTGGCCAGTAAATGAGGTAACGGCCTACGCCGCGCGGGCTTTCGGGGCTACCGGCGGGGCCAGGACCTTCCAGTCGGGGGCCAGTTGCAGCCGGGGTTCGGTCAGGGCCTGCAGCTTTTCGAGCGTCATTCCCGGAATCATTTCCAGCACGACGAGGCCCTGCGGCGTCCCGTCGATGACCGCGAGATTGGTATAGATGCGCTTGACGCAGCCCGCCGCCGTCAGCGGATAGGTGCAGGCCTTCAGGATGCGCGGCTCACCCTTCTTGCTGGTGTGCTCCATAATGACCCGGATCGCCCTGGCGCCGACCGCCAGGTCCATCGCGCCGCCGACGCCGGGCGGGAACGCCGGGTCTTCGGTGGTCCAGTTGGCGAGATCGCCGGTTTCGGACACCTCGAAGGCGCCGAGCAGGCTGACATCGAGGTGGCCGCCACGGATCATCAGGAAGGCGTCGGCGTGATGGACGAAGCAGCCGCCGGCGACCAGCGTCGTCAGGTTCTTGCCGGCGTCGACCATATAGGGGTCTTCCTTGCCCGGCTCCGGCTTCGGACCCATGCCCAAAATGCCGTTTTCGCTGTGGAAGATCACCTCGCGCCCCGGCGGCACATAGCTCGCCGCCAGCGTCGGGATGCCGATGCCGAGGTTGACGTAATCGCCTTCCTTCAAATCCTGCGCGGCGCGCCAGGCCATTTGTTCACGGTTCAAAGGCTCATGGGACTGGGACGTCATGCCCTGCCTCCGACACCGACCACGCGGTCGACGAAAATACTGGGGGTGACGACGGTTTCCGGATTCATCTCGCCGAGCTCGACCATCTGGTCGACCTCGACCACGGTCAGGTCGGCGGCCATCGCCATGACCGGATTGAAATTCCGCGCCGATTTGATGTAGGTGAGATTGCCCCAGCGGTCGGCCTTGTTGGCTTTTATCAGTGCGACATCGCCCTTCAGCGGCTTTTCAAAGACGTGCAGCCGGCCGTCGATCTCGCGGGTTTCCTTGCCTTCCCCGAGCTTGGTTCCTGCCGAAACCGGCGAGAAGAAGCCGCCGAGACCGGCGGCATGGCAGCGCATACGCTCGGAAATGGTGCCCTGCGGCAGCAATTCCAGCTCCAGGCTTTTGGCCCGGTAGGCGTTGAGGAAGGCAGAGTAGTCGCCGGAGCGCGGGAAGGAGCAGATCACCTTGGCCACGCGGCCGGAACTGATCAGCCGGGCCAGCCCGTAATCGCCATTGCCGGAATTGTTGGCGACGATGGTGAGCTCCCGGGCGCCCTGCTCTTGCAGGGCATCGAGCAGGATATCGGGAACGCCGACCGCGCCGAACCCGGCCACCAGCACCGTCGAGCCGTCACGAACCCCGGCCACGGCGTCGGCGGTGGTTTTGACCTGTTTGTCGATCACGTCTGGGCTCCCATGGGTTCTTTGGGGCGAGATAAAGCATCGGGCTTTTGGGAGAAAGGCACAATATTGCATAGGATGCGCGCCCGCACACCCACGGTGTCGTCCCTGCCTAGTGCGCAATTGCGCACGGGGCGCAGGGACCCATAATCCCGG
>JBATMU010000268.1:0-8624 GCA_049289995.1 Rhizobiaceae bacterium
GGGATCATTGTCCGGAACCAGCGAGGACGGCTTGGCATCGAGTATGGCGCGGGCAAGTCCGGTGATTGTGAGCGTGCCTTCAACCTGGCCTTCGCGGCGAGTGGCCGGATCCTTGCGGTCAAACGGCACAAAGCCGCGATTGACGAACAGGAAGCTGCCCGGCGCGATTTCGAGCGGCGTATAGATGAAATAGCCGGACCGCCCGTCATGGGTGGCGAAGAAATGCCGTTCGCCTGCATGGAAATATTGCCCGGTGGCGCTTGCCTTGCGGTAATCAGCGCTCGCCGGATCGGTCAGGATTTCGTCAATCGGCTTTGGCGCGGCCGCCATGCGTTCGGAAATGTCGGCGAGCAGGCCCTCTTTCCATTCGAGGCGGCGCAATTGCCAGAAGCCGAGCGAAAGCAGAATCGCAAAAGCGATTGCCGCTGCCAAAGTGACAGCGAAAACGCCTTTTGCCTGGCGCTGCATTGTCACTGGTCCAACTGGCCCTGGGCGGCCTTGTTGCGGTATTGCAGCGCAATCAGCACACCTTTGATGAGCCGGAGTGCTACCAGCGACAGGCCAATGGCCATCGGCACCCAGATCAGGAAATGCAGCCAGAGCGGCGGGTTGTAATTGACTTCTGCCCAAAGCGCCAAGCCGACGACCAGAAAGCCGATCAGCAAGATGACAAACACTGCCGGACCGTCGCCCGCATCGGCAAACGCATAATCCAGCCGGCAATTGCCGCATTGCTTGCCGACAGTGAGGAAACCCGAAAACAGCCTGCCCTGCCCGCAGCGCGGGCAATGGCCTGCCAATCCGGCTTTTACCGGATCAATAGGCGGGAAATGCGCGTGGTCGTGTGACATGGCAGTAACTCCAATGCAAAGGGCGGCCATGTTTCCACAGCCGCCCTGAAAAATTCATGGCTGCAAATCAGCCCTCGTGAGCAATCACCGCTCCCCATGATGCCCAGATGTAGATGCAGGCAAACAGGAACAGCCAGACCACGTCAACGAAGTGCCAATACCAGGCGGCGGCTTCGAAGCCGAAATGCTGCTTGGCGGTGAAATGGCCGGCCAGCGCCCGGAACAGGTTGACTGCCAGGAAGATTGTTCCGATCAGCACATGGAAGCCGTGGAAGCCGGTGGCCATGAAGAAGGTCGCGCCGTAGATGGAATCCTTGAAGGCGAACGGCGCATGGGCATACTCATAGCCCTGAACGAAGGAGAACAGGATGCCGAGCGCCACAGTGATCGCCAGACCGGCAACCAGGCCCTTGCGGTCGCCATGCAGCAGCGCATGATGCGCCCAGGTGACGGTCGTGCCCGACAGAAGCAGGATGATGGTGTTGTAAAGCGGCAGGTGCAGCGGATCGAGCACCTCGATGCCCTTCGGGGGCCAGACGCCGCCGGTGAAGGCGACGCGGGCCACCTGCCCGGCTTCGCCGGTAAACAGGCTGGCATCGAAAAACGCCCAGAACCAAGCCACGAAGAACATCACTTCGGAGGCGATGAACATGATCATGCCGTAGCGAAGATGAATGGAAACCACCTTCGTGTGGTGACCTTCATGGGCTTCCTTGATGGTGTCTGACCACCAGGCAAACATGGTGTAGAGAACGACGGCCAGGCCGATGGCGAAAATCCACGGCGTGGCAAGGTTCATGCCGAACAGCGGCAGCGAGCCGCCCTTCATCTGCTGCATCCAGGCAACGCCGCCAATGGCCATGAGAAGAGCGCCCATGGAGCCCATGAACGGCCACGGGCTCGGATCGATAATGTGATAGTCGTGGTTCTTGCCGTGAGCATCAGCCATGTCAGCCCCCCAGTTTGGTGTTTGCTTTGAGTGTGGTTTGCCCCTGAACCGGGGCAAGCGCAACCGGCTTGTCGTCCGATGAGGGGAAGAAGGTGTAGGACAGCGTGATCGTCGTCAGGTTCTTGAGTTCCGGCTGGTTGACGATCTCGGGATCAATGTAAAACACGACCGGCATGTCCAGGGATTCGCCCGGCTTCAGTTCTGTATCGGTGAAGCAGAAACAGGCGATCTTGTTGAAGAACGAACCGGCATATTCCGGCGTCACATTGAACGTGGCCTTGCCGCGGGTCGGCGCGTTGAATGTGTTGCGCGCCGTATAGGCAATCTGCCGCGTCTCGCCGATTTTCAATGTAATTTCGCGCTCGACTGGCGCAAATTCCCATGGCAGGCCACCGGAGACATTGGCGTCGAAGCGCACCTTGAGCGTTTTTTCGAGAATGACATCCGAAGCCTGCTCGACGCGCTGTGTCGTGCCGCCATAGCCGGTGACCTGGCAGAACAATTTGTAAAGGGGCACCGAAGCATAAGACATGCCGACCATGCCGCCGAAGAACGACAGGCACGCGGCGGCTATCGCCCAATTCGGCCAGCGGTTTGAGGCGGGACGGACAGTTTTTTCCATCTCACATCGGCCTTTGCAGCAAGGCCGGGCCGAATTTGATGACGGTGGCGACGTAAAAAATGATGACCAGCGCGGCCAGCGCAAACCCGATGGCGACCGAGCGCGAACGCTGCGCCTTCTTCTGGGGTTCGGTAGGGGTCACGCGTTCGATGTCCATGATTCAAGCCCCCGCCAACATGCGTATTGCCAGCGTTTCCGCCAGCAGGATTGCAAAAATGGCAAAGAGATACAGGAGCGAATAGCCAAACAGCGCCTTGGCGGGCTTCATGTCGCGGTCGCTGTCGGGCATGCGCAACACACCGAACGCATGCCAGACAAAGCCCGCGCCGAGGGCAGCCGCGCTCAGCCCGAAGACAGGCCCGGCAAATCCGGCAAACCAAGGCAGCACGCCGCAAATGGCAACAGCAATCGAATAGGCGAAGATCTGGCGGCGGGTGGAGGCTTCGCCTGCCACATTGGGCATCATCGGAATGCCGGCCCGGCCATAGTCGCCGGACTTGAACAAAGCGAGCGCCCAGAAATGCGGCGGCGTCCACAGGAAGGTGATCATGAACAGGATCAGGCTTTCCACCGACACCGATCCGGTGGCCGCAGCCCAGCCGATGACCGGCGGGAAGGCGCCGGCCGCACCGCCGATGACGATGTTCTGCGGCGTCGAGCGCTTGAGCCACATCGTATAGACCACGGCGTAAAAGAAGATGGTGAAGGCGAGCAGGGCCGCCGAAAGCCAGTTGACGATGACACCGAGCGTCAGCACCGACAGGACGCAAAGGACCAGTGCGAAAACCAGCGCCTGCCCGCCGGTGACCCGGCCAGAAGGAATGGGCCGCGATTTCGTGCGGCTCATCACAGCGTCGATATCGGCGTCATACCACATGTTGAGTGCGCCTGACGCTCCCGCGCCGACGGCAATCGACAGGATGGCAATAAAGCCGATGAATGGATTGACCGGATCCGGCGCGACGACAAGTCCGACCAAAGCGGTGAAAATCACCAGCGACATGACGCGCGGCTTCAAAAGCTGAAAATAGTCGCCGGCCGTCGCCTCGGAGAGGCGGCTGCCGATATCCATATCTGCTTGATCAAGCACGGTCATAAGTTGGTTCTTTTCCCTGCCAAAGTGATGCGCTGCCGGTTATCCGGCAGCGCAAGGTTCTGCCTGTCCGTTTCAGCGGATCTTCGGCAGCTGTTACCACTGGTGATAGGGCGGCGGGGACGGCAATTGCCATTCCAGCGTGGTCGCGCCTTCACCCCAGGGATTGGCGCCGGCCACCCGCTTGCGCGAGAAGGCTTCAAACACGCCGTAGAGGAAGATGAACACGCCTACGGCCGAGATGTAGGAGCCGTAGGACGAGACCAGGTTCCAGCCGGCGAACGCGTCCGGATAGTCGATGTAGCGGCGCGGCATGCCGGCAAGGCCGAGGAAATGCTGCGGGAAGAACACCAGATTAACACCGACAAAGGTGACCCAGAAATGCGTCTTGGCGATGCCTTCCGAATACATGTAGCCGGTCATCTTCGGGAACCAGTAATACCAGGCCGCGAAAATGGCGAACACCGCACCCAGCGACAGCACGTAGTGGAAGTGGGCGACCACGTAATAGGTGTCATGGATGGCACGGTCGAGACCGGCATTGGCAAGCTGCACACCGGTGACACCGCCGACGGTGAACAGGAAGATGAAGCCTATCGCCCAGATCATCGGCGTGCGCAGGGTGATCGAGCCGCCCCACATCGTCGCAATCCAGGAGAAAATCTTCACGCCGGTCGGCACCGCGATGACCATGGTGGCGAACACGAAATAGCGCTGCGTGTCGAGCGACAGGCCGGTCGTGTACATGTGGTGTGCCCAGACGATGAAGCCGACCACGCCGATGGCGACCATCGCATAGGCCATGCCGAGATAGCCGAACACCGGCTTCTTGGAGAAGGTCGAGACGATGTGGCTGATGATGCCAAAACCCGGCAGGATCAGGATGTATACTTCCGGATGGCCGAAGAACCAGAACAAGTGCTGGAACAGGATCGGATCGCCGCCGCCTTCCGGCGAGAAGAACGCCGTACCGAAATTGCGGTCGGTAAGCAGCATGGTGATGCCGCCGGCCAGAACCGGGAGCGACAGAAGCAGAAGGAAAGCGGTGATCAGCACCGACCAGGCAAACAGCGGCATCTTGTGCAGGGTCATGCCCGGCGCGCGCATGTTGAAAATGGTGGTGATGAAGTTGATGGCGCCGAGGATCGACGAGGCGCCGGCAATGTGCAGCGACAGGATCGCCAGATCCATGGCCGGGCCGGGTTGGCCGGTGGTCGAAAGAGGCGGATAGATCGTCCAGCCGCCGCCAACGCCGTTCATTCCCGGCGCACTTGGCATGAAGGATGACAGAAGCAGCAGGATGAATGCCGGCGGCAGCAGCCAGAACGAGATGTTGTTCATGCGCGGGAACGCCATGTCCGGCGCGCCGATCATGATCGGCACCATCCAGTTGGCAAAACCGCCGATCAGCGCGGGCATGACCATGAAGAAGATCATGATGAGGCCGTGTGCGGTCGTATAGACCAGATACATGTGCTTGCCCGCATCAATGGCCGCATCGCCCTCGACGCCATAGACCATGGCGGCAAGGCCGTGGAAAATCTGGATGCCGGGTTCGGCCAGTTCCATGCGCATCATGACCGACATGAAGCCGCCGATTATGCCCGCAATGATCGCGAAGATCAGATAGAGCGTGCCAATATCCTTGTGATTGGTCGAGTTGACCCAGCGGGTCCAGCCATAGGGCTTGTGCTCGTGGTGGTCGTCATGCGTTGTCGCGCCGGCCATGAATGTGTCTCCCTGAATTCGAATGCAGCCAGATTACCGGCCGGCGACCGCGACGGCAGGCGCGCGGTCAATGGATGCGATCAGCGCCTTGTTGGCGCCGGAAAGGTCGGTTTTGGCCTGGGCCATCCAGGCATTGTACTTGTCTTCGGCGACAACCCGGATGGCGATCGGCATGAAGGCATGGTCCATGCCGCAAACTTCCGAGCACTGGCCGTAGAAAATGCCTTCCTTCTCGGCCTTGAACCAGGTTTCGTTGATGCGGCCGGGAACGGCGTCGACCTTCACGCCAAAGGCGGGCAGCGCAAAGGCATGGATGACATCGGTCGCCGTCACGAGAATGCGCACGGTGGTGTTGACCGGCACGACCATTTCATTGTCGACGGCCAGAAGGCGTGGATATTGCGCCTTGTCAGCCTTGCCTGCGGCATCGCGGGCGTCTTCCTTCAGCATGGCCGAATTGAACGAAAGCGGCGCTTCGGTCTGATATTCGTAATCCCAGTTCCACTGGTTGCCGGTCGCCTTGACCGTCAACTTGGGTTCTTCGCCGGGCGTATATTGCGCGGTCAGCAGTTGGAAGGACGGGATGGCGAGGAACAGCAGGATGACCACCGGGCCGACCGTCCAGATCACCTCGATCAGCGTATTGTGGCTGGTGCGCGAGGCGACCGGGTTTTTCGAGGCCCGGAACTTGACCAGAACGACGATCAAGAGAGCCAGAACCAGCAGCGTGATCGGAATGATGAACCAGAGGGTATAGACCTCAAACCAGGTAATCTGGCGCATGATGGCGGTTGCCGCCGGCTGCAGCCGCGTTTGCCATTCCACCGGCTGGGCCAAGGCGCTGGCCGCCGCAAAAAATGCCGAAAATCCGGCAAGGCCGGCATACAATCTTTTCATCACCCTCAAGTCTCCCGGATCGTGGCCTATGGCGCCATCGTTCGAAAATTTCTTTGACCGGGGCGTGACTCCCCGATCCTGTTTGGTTGTTCAAACCATATTGCGCTCCAGACCGCAAGAAACGGCAGGGGCAAATTCATGCGGCATTTTTGCCCCGGGCGTTGATCTGTGTTTTGCACCGGGACCGAAAGCCCGGCGCCAGCCGCATTTCGGGCGGAATTGCGTGGATAGCGTCGGAATTGGCGGCAACGTCCGGTTTTCAGCCGGGACTCTAGGCTTGGCGGGCGCGCCAAGGTAAATTGCACTGATTCGGGAGATGGCGGATGACATCAGGTCTCAAGCGGCGGGTTCTGGCAGGCGCAGCCGCGTCGCTGTTGATGGCGGGACCGGGCGTTGCCCAGCAGGCGCAGACCGGCACCGTGCGCTCGACGCATGGCGCGTGGTCGATCATCTGCGACACGCCGGCCGGGGCCACCTCCGAACAATGCGCCATGATGCAGAACGTGATTGCCGAAGACAGGCCGGAGATCGGCCTGTCTGTGGTTGTTTTGCGCACGGCCGACAACAAGGCGGAAATCCTGCGCGTGCTGGCGCCGCTGGGCGTGCTGTTGCCCAACGGCCTTGGCCTGAATGTTGACGGCAAGGATATCGGCCGCGCCTATTTCGTGCGCTGCGTGCAGGATGGCTGCTTTGCCGAAGTCATTCTGGAAAAGCCGCTGCTCGACACGTTCAAATCCGGAACGTCGGCGACATTCATCGTTTTCCAGACGCCCGAGGAAGGCATCGGCATCCCGGTCGATCTCAAGGGTTTCGGCGAGGGCTTTTCGGCGCTTCCTTGACGGATGAGCGGCTGCTGCGTGCATCTAAGCTGCGCATGACCGCGAAAATGCCGGCGCCCGCCGCCAACCCGATGGCCGCCCCGGCCAGCATGTAATCCATGCCGAACGGCAGGCCTGACAGAAGGCCTGCGCCAATCCCGGCAGGAATCCACAAACTGTTACGCATCGTCCGGCTTTTCCCTGTAAACGCCAAGTCCACAATGCTTGCTCGGCTTGGCCAGTGCAAGTTCGCCCCTGCCCGCCTATATGATTAGCCAGCAGCCTTTCCTTTTACGCCCGGAGACACGCCTTGACCCGCAGCCTGATCGACACGTTTGACGTTTCCGCCGCCGAGATCCGCTCCATCACCGAAGAGGCGCTCAAGGGTGCGGATGACGGCGAGCTTTTCATGGAATCGTCGGAAGGCGAATCGCTGGTTTTCGACAATGGCCGCCTCAAGACGGCGAATTTCAACGCCGCCAAGGGTTTTGGCCTGAGGGCGGTGGCGGGCGAGGCCACCGGCTACGCGCATTCGGGCGAAATGAGCCGGTCAGCCTTGAGGCGGGCGGCAGATGCGGTCTCAGCCGTCAAGGCCGGACATTCCGGTGTGATGGCGGAAGCGCCGCAGCGCACCAACCGGCATCTTTACGGCGAGACCAATCCGATCACCAATCCGGGTTTTGAAGCCAAGGCCGCCCTCTTGCAGGAAATCGACGCCTGGATGCGGGCGCGCGACCCGCGCGTGCGCCAGGTCACAGCCTCGCTTGCCGCCTCATGGCAGAATATCGAAATCCTGCGGGCGGGCGGCGATGTCATCCGCGACATCCGTCCCTTGGTGCGGATCAATGTTTCGGTGGTTGTCGGTGAAGGCGACCGCCAGGAGAGCGGCTCGCATGGCGCAGGCGGACGGCAGGAATTCGGCGCGTTTCTGGCCGAGGGTGAGTGGAAAAAGGCGGGCGAAGAGGCGCTGAGGCAGGCGCTGGTCAATCTGGCCGCTGAACCCGCCCCGGCCGGCACGTTCGATATCGTGCTGGGCAATGGCTGGCCGGGCGTCATGCTGCATGAAGCGGTGGGCCATGGACTGGAAGGCGATTTCAACCGCAAGAAAACCTCGGCATTTTCCGGGCTGCTGGGCCAGCAGGTGGCGGCAAAGGGGGTGACAGTGGTCGATGACGGTACGCTTGCCGAACGGCGCGGCTCGCTGACCATTGATGACGAAGGCACGCCGACCTCGCGCACCGTGCTGATCGAGGACGGGATATTGGTCGGCTATATGCAGGACCGGCTCAACGCGCGGCTGATGGGCGTGCCCGCCACCGGCAACGGGCGGCGCGAATCCTACGCCCATGCGCCGATGCCGCGCATGACCAACACCTTCATGCGCGGCGGCAACGACGATCCTGCCGAACTGCTGAGCCGGGTGAAAAACGGCATCTTCGCCAAGAGCTTTGGCGGCGGGCAGGTCGATATCGTCTCGGGCAAATTCGTGTTCTCCTGCACCGAGGCCTACAAGATTGAGAACGGCAAGCTGGGCGCACCGATCAAGGGCGCAACCTTGATTGGCGACGGCCCGACCGTGCTGACCCGGGTCAAGGGGATCGGCAACGATCTCGCGCTCGACGAGGGCGTGGGGGTTTGCGGCAAAGGCGGGCAATCGGTGCCGGCC
>JBATMU010000269.1:0-3284 GCA_049289995.1 Rhizobiaceae bacterium
CAGTTGGAAGAGGTCCAAAGGCACTATAGCGCGCCAAATTCCTGTTTGGGAAGGGGGAGCCGGTTTACAGCCCAGCGGTCTTGCGGATGACCGGCAGCAAGCTGTCGGATGTCACCGGCGCCGATACGCAGGCGTCCGGCGCAAACTCCCCTTCGCAATCGGGTTCGGCATTTCGCCCATGGATCATGATTACCTTGAATCCGCGCTGCTGGCGACGATCAGACATGGCGCTCATCAATGCCTTGTACGATGCTGTGACGCCGGTTGCGCAGTCGAGAATGATCAGTGAGGGCGCGTTTGAATGAAAGTGCGCCAGCGCTTCGGCCGGGCTGCTTTCTATGATCCGCAGGCCCGCCTGTGCAGCGATTTTGCCAACCACCATGCGGTTGATCGGCAGATCGGCCACGACCATCGTCGTGCGATCCACCGGCATTTCATTCAAGTCTTGGGGAGGGAAACGAAGGGGGGGCATGTATCGCTTCTCTGGGTTGCCGCAATGTCTGGTTGCAGAACCTAGAGACGCCGAATTAATATTTGGTTACGGCAAGGCCGGCGTTGAAAAAACACCTTCATTCATTCCAAAGAATTTGCGGGATCAGCGATGTAAAACGAAAAGCTACCCGGAGTTGCCTGCAGCCGCCGGACTTGGCCGCCAGGCTATAGGCTGCAATGCCGCGTGCGGTTTCAAGCCTGCTTGTTCGTCACAATCACCGGTATCAGCAGATCACCCCAATTGCCATTGCCGCAGTGATGCCGCGCCGAACGCACGAGTTCAACCGAAACACCGGCCTCGACGGCTTTCATGACCGATTGATTGAGGCGGTGCAGGTCATTGGCGACCATGCGGATCACGGATTGCTGGTCGGCGCTCATTGCTGAAGCCTGTTCCTCGGCCCGTTCTTTCACGCGCGGTTTCATTGCCATGTCCCGTCTCCTTTGCCTGCCATCCCAATGTGGTCCGGCATTCTGTTTGTAAAGCTCGGTCACTTTGATTTCCGGGTCAAGTGGCCTGCCAAATTTTGCAGTGACTTGCCGATACCGAAGTGAATTCCAATCCGTGACTACCTTTACAACGCACCGCAAAAAATCCAGCAAAAACTTGAATTTCGTCAAAAATAATCGGGTAAACGTGTATTTTCTTTGACTCCGCATCGGTGTAAAATTGTCAATAATGTAAATTCGGCGTGACTGCCCTGCCTGTGGCCGCCATTGTAACATGTTGACAACAAGGACCCGCCCATGGCCGAGCGCAAACTGTTCGCAGGCGCCCGGATACGCCGGATACGCAAGGATTTGAACCTGACGCAGACGGCCATGGCCGAAAGCATTGGCATTTCGCCAAGCTATCTCAATTTGATCGAACGAAACCAGCGGCCCCTGACCGTGCAATTGCTCATCAAATTGTCGTCGGCATTCAAGATTGACCTGGATGAACTGCAGGGCGAGGCCTCAGGCAGCCTGCCGGGCTTGCGCGAAGTGTTTGCAGACCCGCTGCTGGCAGGCGAATTGCCAGGCCAGGAAGAATTAGCGGAAATTGCCGAAGCTGCACCCAATGCCGCTGCCGGAATCGTCAAGCTCTACCGCGCATGGCGAGAGGCGCAGGCGCGCCTGTCGGACCTTTCGGAATTGCTTGCGGCAGAAGGCCGGGGCACGGCGCTGGCCGCCGCGCGCCTGCCTATGGATGAAGTGCGTACTGTTCTTGAAAGCCGGCCGAACCATTTCCCGGTCATTGAAGCAGAAGCTGAAGCCTTTGCCGCGATTCTCAAGCCCGCCGATGATCTGTCAGGCGCGCTCAAGGATTGGCTGCGCACCCAGCACGGCATCATAGTCAAGGTCTTGCCGGTCTCTGCCATGCCGGGCTGGCGGCGGCGTTATGACCGGCATTCACAGCGCCTGTTCATTTCCGAGCGCCTTTCGCCGTTTGACCAATTGCGCGAACTGGCCATGGAGGCGGCCCTGTTGCGCATGCAGGTCGCCATTGCCGGTGAAATCGAGGCGCTGAAACTGTCAAGCGACGAAGCGCGCCGCATCGCGCGGTTTGAGTTTGCACGCTATGCCGCCCATGCGCTCATGATGCCCTATGCCGCGTTTCATGCTGCAGCCGTCCGCGCCCGCTACGATATCGACGTCTTGCGTTCGCGCTTCGGCGTGTCATTCGAGCAGGCAGCGAACCGCCTTACAATGTTGGCAAAACCCGGCGCTGCGGGCATTCCGTTCTTCATGCTGGAAGTTGATAATGCGGGAAACCGCTTCCGCCGGGCGGGCGCTGCGGGCTTTCCGCAGCAACGCTTTGGCGGCGGTTGTCCGAAGTTGCCGGTGCACGCCGCATTCGGACAGCCCCAGCAGATCCTCGTCGAAGCTGTGACAATGCCTGACGGCTCGGCCTTCCTGGCTGTGGCGCGTACGCTGGAGGGCCCGCAAGGCGCCTTTCATGAACGCCCGCGACGCACCGCATTGCTCCTTGGCTGCGAGATCAGCCACAGGGATGAAACGGTCTATGGCGCGGCGCTGCCGACGCGCGATGCCACAGCCATCGGGCCCGCCTGCCGGATATGCGAACGTGCAGGCTGTCTCGCCCGCGCCGAACCGCCCATCACCAAGCCGCTTGGCCTTGATGAACAGGTGACGGGTCTCAGCGCCTTTGACTTTGTTTGAGAACACCGGGGGATCGTCACCCGAAGGTTTGGCGAACGCTGCCGGAAACCGGCGATTTCACGTCGCGCATGTTCAATTGGTGAATGCCTTGCTAGGGCATCCTGCAGCATGGACAGCGTGATTCTCGAAGGAAGCAGCAACAAAAGCGGCAATGCCGGCGAGCAGCGCGGCATTGTCCTGGTCATCCTGTCCGCTGTCGTCTGGAGTTTTGGCGGCGCCATCGCCCGCTATCTCGATGTGGAAGATACCTGGACACAGGTGTTCTGGCGCTCCGGTTTCGCCTCGGTATTCCTGTTTTCCTTCCTGGTCTGGCGGGATGGCTTTAGCGGGGCGCTATCGGCATTTGCGCATATGGGCTGGCCGGGATTTGCGGTGGCCCTGTGTTTCGGAACGGCCTCGACCAGCTTTGTCCTCGCCCTTGCCCATACGACGGTTGCAAATATCCTGCTGATCAATGCCGGTGTGCCGCTGATCGCCGCCCTTCTCGGCTGGATCCTGTTCCGCACACGGGTTTCAGGCGCAACCTGGCTGGCCATTGCCGCTGTCATCGGTGGCGTTGCCATCATGGTTTCCGAGTCTCTTGACGGCAAGGTTTCGCCGATCGGCGATCTCCTGGCGCTGACCATTTC
>JBATMU010000270.1:0-4066 GCA_049289995.1 Rhizobiaceae bacterium
GCCCGCGCCCGCTGCTGCCCGCCTAATGGCCGATACCGGCGCGAGCGCCACAGAAGGGACCGGCAAGCGCGGCCAGGTGCTGAAGGGCGACGTCATCGACGCGCTCGCCAAAGCTCCGGCAGCTGCACCGGTTACCCCGGCGGCGCCGCGCGCGGCCTCTGCGCTTGCCGATTCGGCCCGCGAAGAACGGGTGAAGATGTCGAAGCTGCGCCAGACCATCGCGCGGCGGCTCAAGGAAGCCCAGTCGAGCGCGGCCATGCTGACCACGTTCAACGAAGTGGACATGGGCGCGGTGATGGATCTGCGCGCCCGCTACAAGGACGTGTTCGAGAAGAAGCATGGCGTGAAGCTCGGCTTCATGGGCTTTTTCACCAAGGCGGTGACGCATGCGCTGAAAGAGATTCCGGCGGTGAATGCCGAGATCGACGGCACTGACATCATCTACAAGAACTTCGCCCATGTCGGCGTGGCGGTCGGCACAGACAAGGGGCTGGTCGTGCCGGTGGTGCGCGATGCCGACCAGATGTCGATTGCCGAAATCGAAAAGGAAATCGGCCGGCTGGGCCTCATGGCGCGCGACGGCAAGCTGACTGTGGCCGACATGCAAGGCGGCACGTTCACCATTTCCAATGGCGGCGTCTATGGCTCGCTGATGTCAACGCCGATCCTGAATGCGCCGCAGTCCGGCATATTGGGCATGCACAAGATCCAGGAGCGGCCGATGGCCGTGGGCGGACAGGTGGTGATCCGGCCGATGATGTATCTGGCGCTTTCCTATGACCACCGGATCGTTGACGGCAAGGAAGCGGTGACCTTCCTGGTGCGGGTCAAGGAAAGCCTTGAAAACCCCGAACGGCTGGTGCTGGACCTCTGACAGGCAACGGTGCGCGCCATGAGCATGTATTGGTCGGAATTTGCCGGGCTGATGGCGGTGTTTGCGGTGATGATCGTCGTGCCGGGCGCCGACTTTGCGCTGGTAATCCGCCAAGCGGTAGTGCAGGGGCGGCGGGCGGCCATGCTGGCCAGTCTCGGCATCGGCGCATCGCTCATGTTTCACATCAGCTACACGATCCTCGGCATCGGGCTGATCGTCTCGCAGTCGCTCCTGGTGTTTTCGCTGCTCAAATGGGCTGGGGCGGCCTATCTGATCTATCTCGGCGCGATGGCGCTCAGGGCCCCGGCTTTGACGGTTGACGTCGGGGAGCAGGCGGCAAAGCCGGACGGGCAAACGGGCTGGAAACTGTTTGCCATGGGCTTTGTCACCAATGCGCTGAACCCCAAGCCGGTCTTGTTTTTCCTGTCGCTGTTTTCGCTGCTGGTCAGCCCCGAAACTCCGGCCTTGGTGCAGGGCCTCTACGGGCTCGGCATGGCGGGCGCATTGATTGGCTGGTTTTTCGGCGTGTCGCTGGTGTTCACGTCACGGCCGGTGCGCGAGGCCTTTCTTTCGGCAGGCCGCTGGTTCAACCGGGCGACCGGGCTGATGTTCATCGGGCTTGGCCTCAGGCTGGCGCTGCAGGAGGCAAAATGAAAATGCGCCTTGCCCTTGCGATTTTGCTATTGAGTGCGACGGCTGCGCAGGCCGCCTGCCCGATTGAACTGGCCGTGTATGAAGAGGCCGAAACCGGGGCGAGCCTGACTTTCCGGCCTGCCGCCAGTGGTGCGGCCACCGCAACCCATGCCTTCAAGCTGGGCTTTTCCGAACACGGCGTTGAACTTGACGGCATGGTGCTGGCGACCGATCCGCCCGTCAGGCCATGGGGCATGGCGCTGCACAAATGCCCGATGGGCGATGCGACCGGGGCCGAACTCGACGCCTGCACGATCTGGCAGGGGGTGATCTACGGCGTCAACGAACAGGGGCATGTGGACCTCATGCCGCCCGAAGGCGGCGAGGCGCCGAAAACCCTGCTGCTGCCGGACTTCGGCCGCGCCGTGCGGCTGTCGGCAATCTGGGGCGCGGCAGGCGTATCGAAAGCCCCGTGGGATGTGTTTGAACTGAAAGGCTGCCAGGAATGAACCCGGCGGCCGGACGATGAGGGATCTGCAAAATGGCGCATGATGTTGTGGTGATCGGCTCGGGTCCGGGCGGCTATGTCTGCGCCATCAAGGCGGCGCAGCTCGGCCTGTCGGTCGCGATTGTCGAAAAGCGGGCGACGCTGGGCGGCACCTGCCTGAATATCGGCTGCATACCGTCCAAGGCACTGTTGCATGCTTCCGAAATGCTGCACGAGGCGCAACATTCTTTTGCGGCGCTCGGCGTGAAGACCGGCAAGGTGGAAGCTGACCTGCCGGCCATGATGGCGCACAAGGATGCAACGGTGAAAGCCAATGTCGACGGCGTGGCTTTCCTGATGAAGAAGAACAAGATCGCGGTTCATACCGGTACCGGAACAATCAAGGGCGGCGCTGTGGAAGTGACGTCTGCCGAAGGCGTTGTGACGCTGTTGGAGACAAAATCCATTGTCATCGCCACCGGTTCGGAAGCCGCTGGCATTCCGGGCGTCAATGTCGATTTCGATGAAGAGGTGATAGTCAGTTCGACCGGCGCGCTGGCGCTGGCCAAAACCCCCGGCAAGCTGATCGTGGTCGGCGGCGGGGTGATCGGGCTTGAGCTTGGTTCGGTCTGGGCGCGGCTTGGGGCGGACGTGACGGTCGTCGAATATCTCGAGACGATCATGGGCGGCATGGATGGCGAGATCGCCAAACAGGCGCAGCGGCTTTTTGCCAAACAGGGCATGACGTTCAAACTGGGCGCAAAGGTCACCGCCGTGGCCCGCGGCAAGAAGGGCGCCAGCGTGACCTTCGAGCCGGCCAAGGGCGGGGCGCCGGAGACGCTGTCGGCTGATGTGGTGCTGATCGCCACGGGGCGCAGGCCGTTCACCGCAGGGCTCGGGCTGGAGGCGGCGGGCGTTGCGCTCGACAAGCGCGGCCGGGTGGAGATCGACGGGCATTTCCGCACCAATGTTTCCGGCATTTACGCCATTGGCGATGTGGTGCGCGGCCCGATGCTGGCCCACAAGGCCGAGGACGAGGGCGTGGCTTTGGCCGAAATCCTCGCTGGCAAAGCCGGTCATGTGAATTACGATGTCATTCCGGGCGTCGTCTATACCTCGCCGGAAGCGGCCTCGGTCGGCAAGACCGAAGAGGAACTGAAGGTGGCGGGCGCGGCCTACAAAATTGGCAAATTCCCGTTCACCGCCAATGGCCGGGCGCGGGCCATGCTGGCGACTGACGGGCTGGTGAAAGTGCTGGCGGACCCTGTCACCGACAAGGTGCTCGGCGTGCACATCCTTGGCCATGGGGCGGGCGAGATGATCCATGAAGCGGCGGTGCTGATGGAGTTTTCCGGCTCATCGGAAGACCTTGGCCGCACCTGCCATGCGCATCCGACCATGAGCGAAGCGGTGAAGGAAGCCGCGTTGGCGGCGTTTGCCAAGCCAATTCATATGTGAGGGTGGAAGGTCTGGCTTCGCTCAACCCGCCAGAATTGCCAGGCTCATGAAGAACCCGGCAGCTGCAATGACATGGCCGGCGCCCAGCAGGATGAGGGCGCGGTCGGCCAGATGGTCAAGAAGACGGTCGGCAAGGGGCAATGACATTCCGCCAGGCTAGCGGCAAATCGTGCAGATGCGTTTAACGCGGCGTCTAAAATGCGGGGCATTTTTCAGGCGCGCGGATGGGCGCGCTCATAGACATCCAGCAGACGGGCGGAATCAACGCCGGTATAGATCTGCGTGGTCGACAGCGAGGCATGGCCGAGCAATTCCTGGATGGTGCGCAGATCGCCGCCCGCCGCCAGCAGGTGGGTGGCGAAAGAGTGCCGGAGCGCATGCGGCGTGGCTGTATCGGGCAGGCCGAACGCGCCGCGCAGTTTCTGCATTTCGCGCTGGATGATGGCCGCCTGCAAGGGTCCGCCGCGCGCGCCGAGGAACAGCGGGCTCTCGCCGGTCAGGTCAAACGGGCACAGGCGGCGATAGTCTTCAACCGCCGTGACAATGACCGGCAATAACGGAACCAGCCGCTGCTTGCCGCCCTTGCCGGTGACGCGCAGGCTGCGGCTCGTCTG
>JBATMU010000271.1:0-14058 GCA_049289995.1 Rhizobiaceae bacterium
GCAATCCGGCCATCGCGCACAGCCTCCATGGAGATGTTCAGCGTCTCGTCCAGCTTGGCCGCTGCACTGACCGCCATTTCGCGGGTGACGGCTGAGCCGAAAAAATCGGCGAAGAACAGGCTCGACAGCGCAATGGCCCAATCGGTGAATTCGGCCTCGTCATCGATCAGCATGCCGTAATATTCCCGGCAAATACGGGCAGGAACAATTCTCAGCAACCGGCCAACCACATCGACGCCAGGGAAGGCCTCCTGCATGATCTGCCGGGAATGGACGGCAGCAATCGAACGAACCCGCGCTTCGACTTCGGCGGGCGGAAAGGCTGACAGGATCGATGATTTCATGCGGCGGTACGTTTCGCCGTCAGGCATGCCGAGCACGAAATTTGAGCCGCCCGCCAGTTCGGACATTTCCGGCGCAAAAGGCGTTTCAAACACGTCCTGCCGTTCCAGAACCTCGCGCACATCGGCATTGCGGGTGACCAGAACGAATGGTCCGAGTTTCACGTTCGGGCGAAACTTCCGGATCAGTCCGAGCAGCCAACGGGGGTTTTCGAGAAACCGCGTGACGAGCTTTGCGCCAAAGCCTTTTGTCCGGGCGCGCTCACGGTCAAAGGCGGGCAAATCCGTGGCAGGCTTTTGCACTGCCTGCGCCGCCTTGATGACATCATAATATTTGGTGCTGACCATCGGCCGCAAACCTCCCCGCGCGGGCCTTCCCCCGCAAGGGAAGCCGGAAATTGGTAGCCCCGGCAACCCGTCATTGTATGTGAAACACTTCACAAACAGCGCACCGGTTTCGGTCTGCCGCTAAGCGGAAACGCTGTCGAACGCCGCGATCAGCCGGGTATTGAATGCCTGGTCTTCGAAAGGGATCCAGCGCATGCGGGCGGCATCAAAATCAGGATTGCGGCTGGCAAACAGGCGTTTTTCGGCCACCGCCTCGTTGAGCCGCCCCATACGCGCCAGAGCGCCAACCTTGACATAGGCGGGGTAAAAATATCCGGGCGCAAACATCAAGGCGCGGTCGGCCGTGCGGATCGACGCTTCCAGATCACCGGCCAGGCATTGGGCGACCGCCAATTCGCCAAGATTGTGAAACGCATAGGGATCGACCGGGCTCAGGCGGTCCGCCTCCTGGAAGTAGTGCACGGCTTTTGCCGGCTCACCGAGAAGAAGGCGCGCGCTGCCGGATGCCGAATGGGCAAATGCCATGGAGGGATTGATGCGCAACGCTTCGTCCAGATGGCCAATTGCGCTGGCCGGCCGCCTGCGCATTATGTCGACGGCGCCAAGATTGGCGTGCGGCCTCGCATCCTGGCTGTCCATGTAAAGCGCATTGCGCGAATATTCGACGACACGTTCGAGATCGGCCGCTTCCCCGGCATGCAGCCATGCCCGCCAAAAATGCCACCATGCCAGCTCATTGAGGACAGCGGAGGAATTCGGGTCGTTTGCCAGAGCCTGGGTGAAAACCGCAAACGCCAATTCCGTGTCACGGCGGGTGCGGCGCTGCATGTGCCAGCGTCCACGCTGCACCAATTGCCAAGTGGCGGGTGCTTCCCACGGAACCTGAAATGTGCGGGCCTGTTCGGCGCGGTCAACCTGCGTGCCAAGCAGCGCCACAATTTCGCGGCCTATGGCGTCCTGAACGCCGAATGTATCGGACGCGTCATGGTCATAGCGCTGTGACCAGAGGATCCTGCCGTTGTCGATGTCCTCAAGCGCGGCCTTGACCCGAAGCTTGCCACCCGCTTGCGCAACGCTTCCTGTCACAACATATCGCGCAGAAAGCATTCGGCCGGCGACGACCGGGGCAAGGCGGCTGTCGCGGAACTGAAAACTCGAACTTTTTGCAATGACCGGCAACCAGCGACTATTGGAAAGGCCCATGATGATGTCTTCGGCAATGCCGTCGCCGAGCATTTCCAACTCGCTGTCCCCGCCTTCGGCACGAAACGGCAGCACGGCAACAGCAGGTGCACCGGCAGGGCCCCTGGATATGAATTGCATATCGGCGCCGATGTCAGGTCTGTCACTGCGTTCGGCCGCGTAGCAGCGGATGCGGGCGCCGATGTTTTTCAGCGCATGTTCGCCAATGTCTGAAAACTGCGCCGCAACGCGGCCGCGCGCGTGGTGCCAAGCCGCCTGCGAAAGCACCACACCGCCAGGGGCTGCCATTTCCTGCAAGCGGGCGGCAATATTGACCTCGTCACCGAACAGGCTGTCGCCGCGCACGATGACGTTGCCCGTGTTGATTCCAGCCCGGAAGGCCAATCTCCGTTCGGGCGGTTCTCCTGCATCAAGCTCGGCAATCCCGTCCTGGAAATCGAGCGCGGCCTGAACCGCATCCGCCGCATTTCCGAATTCCGCCATCATGCTGTCGCCAGCGACGCCGAACATGCGGCCGTTGTGGCGTTCGCAGGCTTTGCGGATCAGCACGCGGCGGGCTTCCAGCGACGACAGCGTTTGTTCTTCGTCGATGCCCATCAGCCGCGAATAGCCGACAGCATCGACCGAAAGGATTGCCGCCAGCATTCTCGTGAATGCACTGCTGCTCATTGCCCTGCCTGAATTCCCGAAGGCAATCCTGCCCGCCCCACGCCCGGCAAATTGCAGCGGTAAATTGCGCCAATCCTTGCCCTGCAGGAGATCAAGCTAGCAAATGCTGGAGGGATGCGCCAACGCCACCTGCCCGCCAAGCGGGCAAAACTTCGGAAAATGCCGCAGAATTCAACAATATGGTGAGCCCCGCGCAGAAGCGCAAATCAATATTCAACCCCTCGCATGTCACCATGCCGTCCAGCGCAACTCTGCGGTTGCGCAGGACATTTTCAGGCAATCACGCGAATCGCCTGCCTGATACCCGGATCAGACACTGACTCCGGCTGATGCTTGCGGGCTGAAACAAAGATCAAGGACCTTCTGCAGATCGGCGCCGCGCCGGAATGTCGGCTCGGAGGGCACGCCCGACAAGACGGCCGTGACAAACTTGCGGTAGTTGCTTTCCACCGGATCGGCCGTGATCTTTCGCCAAGCCTGTGTGTGGACATCGGCGCCCGTGCAGGCGCGGATTGTCGTCCATTCCGAACCGTGTTCGATTTCAATGGCCCCCTGGTCGCCAAACAGGTCGAGCTTGAGGACATTGCCATAGCCGGACATGAATCGGCTTGCATGGACCACGCCCATCGCCCCGTTCGGAAATGACAGGATCATTGCGGCGCTGTCATTGGCGTCAAGCATGTAGTCGCCTATGCGGTCGCCATCGGCTTTGTGAAAGGTCTTGAGACTGGCCTGTACGGAAACCGGCATCATGTTTGCCGCATAGGCGGCAAAATCCAGAATATGAATGCCGACATCGCCTAGCACGCCTTTTGAGCCGTGATTTTCGGAAAGGCGCCACAGCCATTTCGGATCGGTGCGCCAATCGCCCCAATGATTGCCGACCAGCCAGCTCTGCCGATAGGATGCTTCGAGGTGGCGGATTTCGCCGATCTCGCCGTCGGCCACCATTTTCCGCGCTGTCTCGATGGCAGAAACATTGCGGTAGCTGAGATTGACCATGTTGACGAGACCGGCCTTTTCGACGGCCTTGGCCATTTCGTCGGCAAGCGCAAAATTTTCGGCGAGCGGCTTTTCGCACATCATCGGCTTGTTGGCCTTGATGAGCGCCATCGTGGTCGGGTAGTGGGCGCTATCGGGCGTGACATTGGTGATGGCGTCAAATCCGCCCCATGAAATGGCGTCATCAAGGCCGCCGAACGCATTGGCAATGCCGTGCTCGGCCGCAAAGGATTTTGCGCGGGCAAGATCAACATCGCAGCCGCCAACCACCTCGGCGCGCGGGTCGAGTTGGAATTGCTTGACCTGATGGGCGGCCATGCCACCTGTGCCCACCACCAGAATGCGGACGCGCTTTTGAGCCATCACCTGAATCCCTCTTTGCCGTCTTCATGCAGGCGCGGGCCCTTGATTTGAAGCGGAACCGGGGCCTTGTCGGCAGGCACGTTCGGCGCCGGATGAATGCCCGCCCAAGCCTTGGCCGGATTGTATGCCCAGCGCGTGGCGTTCTTGATCACTTTCAGCACTTGTGGGTGGTGATAGGCGGTATAGGCCTCGTGACCGGGACGGAAATAGAAAACATTGCCGGCGCCGCGGCGGTAGGTGACACCGGACCGGAAAACTTCACCGCCTTCGAAATGCGAGATCATGACGGTTTCGAGCGGTTCGGGAATCGAGAAAGGCTCGCCATACATCTCCTCGTTCTCGATCTCGATCATTTCCGGCAGGCCCTCGGCAATGGGGTGGTTGGGATTGATGATCCAGATGCGCTCGACCTCGCCGGCCTCGCGCCATTTCAGCGAGCAGGGAGTGCCCATCAGCCGCTTGAAGATTTTCGAGTAGTGGCCCGAATGCAGCACGATCAGGCCCATGCCTTCCCAGACGCGTTTGGCGACGCGTTCGACGATTTCGTCCTTCACTTCGCCATGGGCGGTGTGACCCCACCACAACAGCACGTCAGTCTCGTCCAGCCGTTTCTGCGACAGGCCATGTTCGGCATCGTCGTCCAGAAGCGCGTGGGAAACGCTGAAGTCCTTGTCCCCCTTGAACGCGTTCTTCAGCGCACCGTGCATGCCTTCCGGATAGAGCGAGGCTACAAGCTTGTTGGTCTGTTCATGGCGATGTTCGTGCCAGATCAGCGTGCGGATTTTTGTCATGGTCATCCTCGATAACTGGGCGCGCTTCGGCGCCCGATTGGCGGATTTGGCGCGGTCTGCCCCACTATCGTCCCGGTCAGGTTCGGGCCCGGTTTTCGGCTATGCAGCGGGAGCGCCATTGGCATCAAAGCGGTGCACGTGTCTTTCCATCGGCTGCAAGGCGATATCCGAGCCGATTTCAAAGGACTTGGTGCCGGGCAGCCGGACAATCACCGGCTCTTCGGTCCCCATCTCGACGAAAACATAGGAATCAGAGCCGAGCATTTCATTGTGCACGACCTTGCCCTTCCATTTGCCGTTCGGGCTGATTTCGATGTGCTCCGAGCGCGCGCCAATTGTGTGGGCCTTGTACTCATCAGCATATTTGCCGGTGAAGAAGTTCATTTTGGGCGAACCGATGAAGCCGGCGACAAACAGTGATTGCGGCCGTTCGTAAAGTTCAAGCGGCGTGCCGACCTGTTCGATCCGGCCCTTGTTGAGCACGCAGATGCGCGAGGCGAGCGTCATGGCCTCGACCTGGTCATGGGTGACATAGACCATTGTGGTGTTGGGCATGCTCGCCTTGAGGCGGGCAATCTCCATGCGCATCTGCACACGCAACGCCGCGTCAAGATTGGACAACGGCTCGTCGAACAGGAAAACCTTGGCGCCGCGCACGATTGCCCGGCCAATGGCGACGCGCTGGCGCTGGCCGCCGGACAGGGCCTTGGGCAGGCGCGCCAGATAGGGCGTGAGCTGCAGCATGTCCGCCACTTTCTCGACCTTGGCCTTGATCTCGGCGCGCGGCAGGCCCTGGTTTTCCAGCGCAAAGCCGATGTTCTCGAACACGCTCATATGCGGATAAAGCGCATAGGATTGGAACACCATGGCAATACCGCGCTTGGACGGCGGCACGTTGTTGACCATGGCGTTGTCGATTTCGAGCGTGCCCGAGGAAATATTCTCCAGGCCACAAATCGTGCGCAGCAGGGTGGACTTTCCGCAGCCCGACGGGCCGACAAAAACCATGAACTCACCCGACTTGATGTCGAGATTGATGTCCTTGAGAATGTGCACGTTCCCATAGGATTTGTTGAGATTGGCGAGCTTGATGTTGGCCATTATCAGCCTCCCTTTACCGAACCGGCGAGCAGTCCGCGGACGAAATAGCGCTGCAGCGAAAAGAACACGACAAGCGGCACGATGATGGTGATGAAGGCCGATGCCGTCAGGATTTCCCAATTGCCGCCGCGCGAACCCAGCAGGCCGTTGAGCTTGCCGGTCAGCACCAATTGCTCCTCCCCAGACCCGAGGAAAACGATGGCGACCAACAGGTCATTCCACACCCAAAGGAACTGGAAGATCGAAAACGAGGCCAATGCCGGAAAAGACAGCGGCAGCACGATGCGGCGGAAAATCTTGAAGTCATTGGCCCCGTCCACCTGGGCGGATTCGATCAGGTCCTTGGGAAGGCCGGCGATATAGCTGCGCAGCAGGTAGATGGCGAAAGGCAGGCCGAAACCTGTATGGGCCAGCCAGATGCCGAGATAGGTTTTCGACAGGAAACCGGTCGCATTGTAGATTTTCAGAAGCGGGATCAGCGACATCTGCAGCGGAACAACCAGGAGGCCGACAATGACCGCGATGATGAAGCCGCGCCCGGGCAGTTTCATCCAGGCCAGCGCGTAGGCTGCAAAGGCGGCAATCAGGATCGGGATGATTGTCGAGGGGATGGTCACCGTCAGCGAGTTGATGAATGACCGGCCGATGCCTTCAGAAAACAGCACTGTCTCATAGTTTTCCGTGGTGAATTTCGGCGGAACCGACGTCATGTAGAACACCCGCTGGCCGCGGTCGCCCTCAAAGGCCGCGGGCGACGTATAGGCATAGGATCCATCGTCATTGACGATCAGCGTCTTGCCGTCCGGCAAGGCGGCGATGCTTCCAGCGGGAAATTCGCCGGGCTTTTGCACCGAAACGCTGAAAGCGCTGATGCGGCCGGCGCTTTCAGAGCCTTCAAACAGATTACCGGTGATTTCAAACCGGCCGTCCTTCTCTACCTGATCGGCAGCGGGCTTCATGCGGCCCTGACCGGAGCGTTCGGTGGTCGACAAGGCCGTCCACCAGCCCGATGTGGCAATCAGATCCTTATCGCGCAGGGAAGAAACGAGAAGGCCGGCAGTTGGCAGTGTCCACAACATGACGATCACCAGCACCGCAAGGTGCAGCGCAAATCGGGACGGCTCGAGCTTGATGCGGTCCAGCATGTCAATGCCCTCCCTTTTGCTCGGCATTGGCCTGCCGGATGTTCCAGATCATGATCGGCAAGACGGCGAGCATGATGACGATGGCAATTGCCGCGCCACGCCCGAAATCACCGCCGCCCCGGAACATCCAGTCGAACATGAGATTGGCCAGAACCTGGGTGTTCCACTGGCCATTGGTCATGGTCAGCACGATGTCGAACACTTTGAGGACCAGCACCGTGATTGTGGTCCACACAACGATGATCGTCGACATGATCTGCGGCACCATGATGCGCCAGAAGATCTTGAACGGGCCGGCGCCGTCGATGAGCGCGGCCTCCAGCGTGTCTTCCGGAACCCCGCGCAGCGCCGCCCCGAGAATGACCGTCGCAAAGCCGGTCTGTATCCAGATGAGGATGATCATCAGGAAAAAATTGTTCCAGAACGGCAGGGCGATCCAGACCTGCGGATCAAGGCCGAACCACGAGACAATGGCGTTGAGAATGCCGATCTGCTCCTGGCCTTCGGCGCGGAAGTCATAAACAAATTTCCAGATGACGCTGGCGCCGACAAAGGAAATGGCCAGCGGCAGGAACACCAGGCTTTTGGCGAGGCTTCCCCACCAGATCCGGTCGGTCAGAACGGCAATCACCAGGCCAAGGAACGTGCAGGCGGCCGGCACCACCAGCAGCCAGAGGAAATTGTTGAAAATGGACTGGCGGAACTGGGTGTCATTGGCCGCCCAAGCGTAGTTGTTCAGGCCGACAAACTTGTCGCCGGCATTGTCATGGAACGACAGCCAAACCGTCTCGATCACCGGATAGACCAGATAGACGGTGAGCAGGATGAGGGCCGGAGCCAGGAACAGCCACGGCCGGATGGCGGACTGGCGCCGCAAATTGCGGATTGTGCGGTCGTCATTGCTCGAATTGACCGGGAAAACCCGTTCGAGCATGGCGTTTGCGCCGTAGAAATAGGCAAAACAGCCGCCGACGCCGACCACTACCGTGATGAAGGCTGACACAATCTGCGAAATCATCGTGATTTCTCCGCGCGTTTCAAATGGGTGCAATGCGCATGCATTGGCGGCAAGACCAATTGGCCGTCCGCATGTGGTCACCGGATTTATGCAGGAGAGTTGGCCGGAAGCCAAAGCGGCTTCCGGCCCGAGATTGCGGGACTTACTTGATTTCGTCCCAGGCCTTCTGGATGGCCGCGCCCGTATCTGCAGAGGACTTGCCGCCGACGAAATCGACCATGCCGGTCCAGAACGCGCCAGCGCCGATCTTGCCGGGCATCAGGTCGGAACCGTCAAATCGGAAAGTGGTGGCGGTGGCCATGATGTCACCCTGTTTGCGGGCGGCATCATTGATATAGGCGGCCGGGTTGGCCGACTTCAAAGGCGTCAGGAAACCGCCGTCCTGCATCCACAGCTCGTGGGCGAGCGGCAGCTTGAGGAAATCGATGAAGGCGCGCGCAGCCTTGGAATCCTTGGTGATGGTGAACAGGGTTCCAGCGCCGAGCACCGGCTTGCCGAGATCAGCCTTGGCGGCAAAAGTCGGGAAGTAGAAGAAGTCGGCGTCAGTGCCAACCTTCGTGCCCTCGGGGAAGAAGGAGGGAATGAACGAGGCCTGATGGTGCATGTAGCACTTGGGCGGCGAGGCAAAGAGGCCCTTCGGGCTGTCGCGGAAATCGGTCGAGGCCACGCCGGCCGCGCCGCCATCGACCATGGCGTCGTTCTTGGCAAACTTTGCGAAAAAATCCATGGCTTCGATGACCGGCGCATCCGTGAATTTCACGGTGTTGGCCACCCAGCCGTCATAGACTTCAGGCTTCTGGGTGCGGAGCATGATATCTTCGATCCAGTCGGTGGCCGGCCAGCCGGTCGCGCCGCCCGAACCGAGGCCGATGCACCACGGCTTGGAACCCGACGCAGCGATCTTGTCGGAAAGCGCCAACAGCTCTTCCATGGTCTTTGGCACTTCGTAGCCGGCGTCTGCGAAGTTTTCCGGGCTGTACCAGACAAGGCTCTTGACGTCGGTCTTGTAGGCAAAGCCGAAGAATTTTGCCGTGCCGTCCTTGTCCTTGGTGGTGCCGATATCAACCCATGACTGGCCGGCGCCGTAATTCTCGACCATCCAGGCCTTGTCGGCATCGGTCAACGGAGCAAGCAGTCCCTTGGAGGACAGATCACCGATCAGGCCCGGCTGCGGAAGAACCGAAATGTTGGCCGGGCTGCCAGCCTGGGTGTCGATGACGACCTGCTGCTCGTAGTTTTCCGAGGACGAGTATTTGACGTCCGCGCCAGTCGCCTGCCGGAAATATTCGAGGATCACCTGGACATGGGTTTCGTCATCGCCGCGCCAGGGTCCGAAAATGGTGAGGGTCTCGCCCTTGAGATCAACCTTTTTCAGATCGTCAAGGTTGGCCCAGGTGAACGGGCCTTCGCCCGGCTTGTATTTCAGATCGGCGGCCAAGGCATTGTTCGCCGACAGAACACCAAACACGCATGCGGCCAAAACAGACTTCAGTTTCATGAGACTTCCTCCCGGTAGAGTGCGCCAGTGCAGACCATGCCGCAATCTCCTCCCGGAAATGCAGCCGTCAAAGCGTCAAAGCAAAAACTTTGAAAGCGCTTTCAATTATTCCTGCGGCAAAATGGCCAATGAGTCAAGACCTGAAACCATTCCAAAAAATACCGAATGGAACATTCATATCAGCGCGGGTATAAATATCCATATGATTTCAATGCGATGTGGCGTTTCGCAACCAAAATTATGGTGCGCCGCAACAACTTTTCTGCGCTGCAGCAAACTTGATTGGCAACAATTTTCGTGCATCCGTATTTGATACCGCTTTCAATTCCTGGGCTTGCGGCGGCCTGCGACCTGAACCGAAAGAGCTGCCGAAGCACCGGCAAAACCATGAATCTGAAAGAATTTGCGTCGCTGATCGGTCTTTCGCAAACCACGGTGAGCCGGGCGCTGAGCGGCTATCCGGAGGTCAGGAAGGAAACCCGCGAGCGTATCCTGCAGGCGGCACGGCAGCACGGCTATCACCCCAATACCAGCGCGTCCGGTCTGGCGACCGGCAGGGCAGGCGCAATCGGCATCGTGCAGATGAGCAACGGCCTGTTTGGTCCGCATATGAGCGAATTCCTTGGCGGCCTGGGCGGGCGGCTGATCCGTGACCAGATGGACATCCTCATTTCCACGGTGGAGACGCGCGAGGCAGAAGAGGCAACTTACCGGCGGCTGGCAGCCAGCAAGCGTGTCGATGCCATTGTCCTGCATTCGCCGGAACTCCATGACCCGCGCATTGCGCTGCTCAATGACATCGGCCTGCCGTTTGTGCTGCACGGGCGCACCAATTCATCTATCCCGCATGCCTTTCTCGACATCGACAATTTCAGCGTGGCTCACAAGGCGGCCGCTCTCCTGCTTGATCTGGGACATCGCAGAATTGCGCTGATCAACGGGTACAGAGGCCGCACTTTCGCCGAGCACCGGGATGAGGGATTTCGCACCGTGCATGCCGAACGGGGCTTGTCCGTTGATGCCGGACTGATCGGCAATGACGAATTCACCGACGAAGCCGGGTTTCGGCTGATGCAGGCTTTCCTCGAGCGGCCCAATCCGCCGACCGCCGCCATTGCCGGATCCATGATGTCGGCACTCGGCGCACTGCGCGCCATCCGTTCGGCGGGCTTGACGCTGGGCCGCGACTTCTCGCTGATCGCCCATGATGACGTGTTTCCCTATCTCGGGCCCGATCACATGGTGCCGACGCTGACGACGACACGCTCATCCATGCGGCTGGCTGGCGCACATATCGGCGAATTGCTTCAGAAACTGCTGGGCGGCGCCAAGCCGGCAGACCTCACGGAAATTTGGCCGATTGAGCTGATTGTGCGTGAATCCACCGGGCCTGCGCCGGGCCATATCGCGCTCAAGGCGACAGGCTGACGATTTCCAGCCTGGCCGTCAGACCCTGCTGAACTCCTGACGCCGCGCATGCCTTGCCTGCTTGTCCTGCAAGCCGATGCATTCCGGCACCGGCGTTTCGGCCCTGCCCTCGGCAAAAAACCGTTCGATATTGGTGATGGTCAGCATGGCCATGGCATGGCGGGTTTCGACCGTAGCGCTGCCGACATGTGGCAGAAGCACGACATTTTCCATGGCAAACAGAGCTTCGGGCACATGCGGCTCGTTTTCATAAACATCAAGGCCGGCAGCGCCCAGCCGGCCATCGGCGAGGGCTGACACCATCTCCGCTTCATCAACCACCGAACCGCGGGCCAGGCTGATCAAAGTGCCGTCCGGGCCAAGCGCCTCGATCACCGCCCTGCCAACCAGCTTTCGCGTGCCATCGCCGCCGGGCGTAATGACAATGAGATAATCGCTGTCGCGGGCCAAAGCCACGGCGTCGGGATAATAGGCAAAGGCAATATCAGGCCGTGGATTGCGGGCATGATAGGCAATCCGGCAATTGAAGGCCGCCAGTTTGGCGGCAATCGCCATGCCGATGCGGCCCATGCCCAGCATGCCGACGCGCGCGCCTTCGATCGATTTGCGCAACGGCGCCTGCCCCTCCTTCGGCCAGCGCCCTGCCCGCACATAGGCATCATCGAGCAGCAGCCTGCGGCTGACGGCGAGCATCAACATGATGGCCGTATTTGCGACGTCAGCATTGAGAACATCAGGCGTATGGGTGACCATGATGCCGCGCCTTGCGGCCTCTGTGGCGTCGATGCCGTCATAGCCGACGCCAAAACAGGAGATGATTTCCAGATTGGGAAGCGCTGCCATGACCGCGTTATCAAGCCCGTCAAACCCGGTGGTCGAGACGGCGGTTATCGCCGGACCTTCGGTTTTCAGGAAATGAGCGGTATCGGCAATGGCCGACAGTTCATGCACGTCAAAAGCGGCCTTGTAGCGCTCCAGCATGACCGGCCTTGGCCGCCCGATCAAAAGCAGGCCGGGACGATTGGCCGATTTTCCCGAAGCTGGTCTGGCGGGCTGTGTCATGCTGGCTTACCCCGGCCGGCTGTTTGCCGCCATACCGTTTCCAACGCAAATGGATGAAAAAGGCAAGGGGCAGCGCCTCGCGCCCGGACAGGCCCCGGCAGGACCAAAGGCGTTCCGCCTAGAGGCGGCCGGTCAAAACCAGAACAACGATGACGATCAGAATGACCCCGAGAACGCTGACGCCGCCATGGCCGAAACCATAGCCGTAACCGCCAAAGCGGCCGCTGAAGCCGCCGAGCAGGAAGATGACGAGCAGGATGATGAGGATGGTGCCAATGGACATGATTTTTTCCTTCTTGCCGGATCGGTTCGGCCAATTCCTGAGATGGTGATTTTTGTAGGTGCAAGCTGCTTCGTTCGATTTTGCGGCAGACCGGTCAAAACTGACCGGCGGCATTATTTTCCTTCGATGGAAACGCCCTGCTTGCCGATATCAATGCGGATGCCATCCTGCTGTTCGACATAAAGTTGGTAGCCAACAACAAGAACAGCGCCGGCAAGCGCGGCGATGATTGCATAAAGACCGTTTCGGCTCATGGTGTTCAGACTTTCACGCCCGGCAGCGGGCAAACTTTGCGCGCAGCAAGGGCGGACACAGCGCTTGATATTGTGCCCGCCGAAAAGGGCTATTTGCCCTTGATAGCATCCTTGACGCCGCCAATGGCGTTCTGAACCTTGCCCTCGATGGTGTCTGCTGCACCTTCGGCCTCAAGCTTGGCGTCACCGACAGCCTTGCCGACCGCTTCCTTGAGCTTTCCCGCCACGACTTTCGCCGAGCCGATGATCCGGTCCTTGTCCATCTTGCTTGTCTCCTTTGGCGCGAATTGCGCGGCAGTTTCGGCATTTGCCGTGGTGTTGCCTTGACAGCTTGCTCTTGGCATCTGCCTTGCAGGCAAACGCCCGCACGGGACCAAATGATCCCGGGTTTCCTGATGCACGGCACTGAATGCGGGGCGGGCCGGCGGCTTTTTGCGGAGCCGGCAGGCTTGGTAATGCACGTGTCCGGACTGAATGCGGACACGGCAAACCCTTTATAGCACAAAGCAATCTCACCCGGCGATTTAAATTGACCAAAAGCGCTCCATTTTTGATTGTTTCCGATTCGCGGAAAAACCAGCGGCGCCGGTCCGAATTGACAAAAGACGGCGCGAACCGGAAGAAAGGCGGGCAAACCATGGAATGACCAAATGACCCGATTGCCGCGCTACCCCGATCTTGAAGGCCGCTCCGTGCTGATCACCGGCGGCGGCTCCGGCATCGGCGCTGCATTGACCGAGGGCTTTGCCGCCCAGGGCGCCAAAGTGGCCTTTGCCGATATTGCCGAAGCGCCAAGCATCGCCTTGTGCGACAGGCTTGAAGCTGAACTTGGCAACAAGCCGCTTTTCATCAAGGCCGACCTCTCAAGCGCGGACGAGTGCCGCATGGCGGTGGAAACGGCGTCGGCGGCGCACGGGGCGGTCACGGTGCTGGTCAACAACGCGGCCTGGGATGACCGGCATTCCATCGAAAGCGTCAACGCGGCCTATTGGGAGAAGAACACCTCGATCAATCTGCGCCACCAGTTTTTCACGGTGCAGGCGGCAATAGGCGGCATGAAGGCGGCGGGCGGCGGGGCCATCGTCAATTTCACCTCGACCTCGTTCATGATCAACAATGGCGGCATGCCCGCCTATACGGCGTCCAAGGCCGGCATTATCGGCCTGACCAAGGGGCTGGCAGGCGATCTCGGCCCGTTTGGCATCCGCGTCAATGCGGTTGCGCCGGGTTGGATCATGATCCAGCGCCAGAAAGACTTGTGGGTGACCCCGGAAAAGCTCGACAAATTCATCGAGCGCCAGTGCCTCAAGTGCCCGCTGCAGCCCGAAGAAATGGTCGGCCCCTGCCTGTTTCTGGCATCCGGCGCCTCAAGCGCCATCACCGCGCAGACAATCATTGCCGATGGGGGATTGCTGTAGGGGTCTGAAACGTCCCTCGCGCCCTTGCATCACATTTCATTGGAGGAAATGGCGCGCCGGACGAGATGAAACTGGGCACCACTATGTTATTGTATCTCCACTATAAATTTGACGTGACGCTACGCGTGATACCC
>JBATMU010000272.1:0-2373 GCA_049289995.1 Rhizobiaceae bacterium
ACGAATGCCGCCAGCGCGATCTGACCTATGCCGCGCCCCTGAAGGTGACGCTGCGCCTGATCGTGTTTGATGTGGACCAGGACACCGGCGCAAAGTCGGTCAAGGACATCAAGGAGCAGGACGTCTACATGGGCGACATGCCGCTCATGACCGACAATGGCACGTTCATCGTCAATGGCACCGAGCGCGTCATCGTTTCGCAGATGCACCGGTCTCCCGGCGTGTTCTTCGATCACGACAAAGGCAAGAGCCATTCGTCGGGCAAGCTGTTGTTTGCCGCCCGCGTCATTCCCTATCGCGGCTCGTGGCTGGACATCGAATTTGACTCCAAGGACGTGGTGCACGCGCGCATCGACCGCCGCCGCAAGATCCCGGCGACATCGCTGCTGATGGCGCTTGGCATGGACGGCGAGGAAATCCTTTCGACCTTCTACAACACCCTGGAATTCCGCAAGGCGGGCGACCATTGGCGCATTCCCTATTCGGTTGACCGGTTCCGCGGCATGAAGGCCGTCACCGATCTGGTTGATGCCGACAGCGGCGAAGTTGTGGTCGAAGCCGGCAAGAAGATCACGGCCCGTCAGGCCAAGATGCTGGCTGACAAGGGCCTGAAGGCGATCCGGGCGACTGAAGACGACATTTTCGGATCCTACCTGGCCGAAGACATCGTCAACATGGAAACCGGTGAAATTTTCCTCGAGGCCGGTGACGAGCTCGATGAAAAGACGCTGAAGACGCTTCTGGCGACCGGCACCGAGGTCATCCGCGTTCTCGACATCGATCATGTCAATGTCGGCGCCTATATCCGCAACACGCTGGCCGTGGACAAGAACGAAAGCCGCCAGGATGCGCTGTTTGACATCTACCGTGTCATGCGCCCGGGCGAGCCGCCGACAATGGATACGGCCGAAGCCATGTTCAAATCGCTGTTCTTTGACAGCGAGCGCTATGACCTTTCGGCGGTCGGCCGCGTCAAGATGAACATGCGGCTTGAACTGGATTGCCCGGACACCGTGCGCGTGCTGCGCCGCGATGACGTTCTGGCCGTGGTCAAGACGCTTGTGGAACTGCGCGACGGCAAGGGCGAGATCGATGATATCGACAATCTCGGCAACCGCCGTGTGCGTTCGGTCGGCGAATTGATGGAAAACCAGTATCGCCTCGGCCTCTTGCGCATGGAGCGCGCCATCAAGGAGCGCATGTCGTCCATCGAGATCGACACCGTGATGCCGCAGGACTTGATCAATGCCAAGCCGGCGGCGGCTGCCGTGCGCGAGTTCTTTGGCTCGTCGCAGCTTTCGCAGTTCATGGATCAGACCAATCCGTTGTCGGAAATCACCCACAAGCGCCGCCTTTCGGCGCTTGGACCGGGCGGTTTGACGCGCGAACGCGCAGGTTTTGAAGTGCGCGACGTGCATCCGACCCATTATGGCCGCATATGCCCGATCGAAACGCCGGAAGGTCCGAACATCGGCCTCATCAACTCGCTGGCGACGTTTGCTCGGGTCAACAAATACGGCTTCATCGAAAGCCCGTACCGCAAGATCGTTGACGGCAAGCTGACGCTTGACGTGGTCTATCTGTCGGCCATGGAAGAAGCCAAGCACCACGTTGCCCAGGCCAATGCCGAGCTCGACAAGAACGGCCGTTTCGTCGATGAGTTCGTCATCTGCCGTTCGGCGGGCGAAGTCATCATGGCGCCGCGCGAAAACATCGATCTGATGGACGTTTCGCCCAAGCAGATGGTGTCGGTTGCCGCTGCGCTCATTCCGTTCCTGGAAAACGATGACGCCAACCGCGCGCTGATGGGCTCGAACATGCAGCGCCAGGCGGTGCCGTTGGTCCGTTCCGAGGCGCCGTTTGTCGGCACCGGCATGGAGCCGATCGTGGCGCGCGATTCAGGCGCGGCCATTGCCGCCCGCCGCACCGGCATTGTCGATCAGGTGGACGCCACCCGTATCGTCATCCGGGCGACCGAGGACCTCGAAGCCTCCAAGTCGGGCGTCGATATCTACCGGCTGATGAAGTTCCAGCGCTCCAACCAGTCAACCTGCATCAACCAGCGTCCGCTGGTGCGGGTCGGCGACAGGATTGAAAAAGGCGACATCATCGCCGACGGCCCGTCGACCGAGCTTGGCGATCTGGCGCTGGGCCGCAACGTGCTGGTCGCGTTCATGCCGTGGAACGGCTACAACTACGAGGATTCCATCCTCCTGAGCGAAAAGATCGTCTCCGATGACGTGTTCACCTCGATCCATATCGAGGAATTCGAAGTCATGGCGCGCGACACCAAGCTCGGGCCGGAGGAAATCACCCGCGACATTCCGAACGTTTCGGAAGAAGCGCTGAAGAACCTCGACGAAGCCGGCATTG
>JBATMU010000273.1:0-1946 GCA_049289995.1 Rhizobiaceae bacterium
CTGTGTCATGATGGGTTCCTTTTCAGGCCGACAGTGTAGGGTGCGGCATGACCCATGAAAAGCCGGGCATCGTGTTTTGCGTTTCTCGTGCGGTTAAGGCCTCGACACTGGCCGCCGAATTGGCCACCATCGCCTGATGCACGCCGCCGAAACCGTCCTGGCCGAACCGCGCCGCCTGCAGCGGGCGCAGGGTCTGGGCGCGCTTTCGGTCAAGGCGGCAAGTGGCGCGACCCGGATAGAGAATCTCCGCCAGGAGGGCGCGGCCAAGCTCCGGTTTCCCTCAAAAACCTCAGCGGCGCTTGAGGCGGTGCTCATCAACACGGCGGGCGGGCAGACCGGCGGCGACCGCTTTGCCTGGGAATTTGCCGCCGGGCCTGGAACCGCGCTCAGCTTGACCAGTCAAGCCTGCGAGAAAATCTACCGGGCCGGCAGCGGCCATTCCGAAGTTACGGTGTCGCTTTCTGTCGGTGAATGCGCCAGCCTGGCCTGGTTGCCGCAGGAAACGATTGTCTACAATGGTGCGGCGCTGCGGCGGGCAATCCATGCGGACCTCGCT
Organism: Rhizobiaceae bacterium; assembly: GCA_049289995.1. Classification (GTDB taxonomy): domain Bacteria; phylum Pseudomonadota; class Alphaproteobacteria; order Rhizobiales; family Rhizobiaceae; genus JBATMU01. Next base: position 557 of record JBATMU010000273.1, read on the forward strand.
GAAAACGCCAGCCTGATCCTGGCTGAATCCGTAATTTTCGGCCGCACAGCCATGGGTGAAACCGTCATTTCCGGCAGCCTTGCCGACCGCTGGCGCATTAGAAGCAAGGGCCGCCTGGTGCATGCCGAAGACTTGTCGCTTGGTCCTTCGCCGGATGAAAGCCTTGCGTTTTCGGCCATCGCCGGTGGCGGCCGGGCGCTGGCGACGCTTTTGTGCATCGGACCGGATGCGGAAAGCAGGCTTGAACCGCTGCGGCTTCTGTTTGCCGCCCATTCCGGACAGGTTTCCGCCGGCGCCAGCCATGTCGCCATTGGCGGAACTGGCAAGCTTCTTGCGAGGATAATTGCAAAAGACGGGATCAGCCTGCGCCAGGTGCTTGCGCCGGCGCTGGCCCTGCTCAATGGTAAGGCAGGACTGCCGAAAATATGGACAAGCTAGGAAAGTTTCATGCATCTGACGCCGCGCGAAAAAGACAAGCTGTTGATTGCCATGGCGGCCGTCGTGGCGCGCAAACGGCTTGAGCGCGGCGTCAAGCTCAACCATCCCGAAGCGATCGCGCTGATTACCGATTTTGTCGTCGAGGGTGCACGCGATGGCCGCTCGGTCGCCGATCTGATGGAGGCGGGCGCCCATGTCCTCACCCGTTCGCAGGTCATGGATGGCATTGCCGAAATGATCCATGACGTGCAGGTCGAGGCCACCTTTCCCGATGGCACCAAGCTGGTGACCGTCCACGAACCTATACGCTGAGGAGGCCTTCATGCTGGAACTGCGCCCCAATTGCGAATGCTGCAACAAGGACCTGCCCTGGGAAGCGGCGGATGCGATGATTTGCACGTTCGAATGCACCTTCTGCGCCGATTGCGTTGACAGCGTGCTTGGCGGCAAATGCCCCAATTGCGGCGGCAATTTCGTGCCGAGACCGGTGCGGCCGGCCCACTACAAGCTGAAATATCCGCCATCGGACAGGCGCGTGCTTTCGTCCAAACCGGAATGCGCCGAACTTCGGGAGAAGGCCGCATGATCCCCGGTGAAATCTTTCCGAAAACCGGCGACATCGAGTTGAACGCCGGCGCGCCGGTCACCGTGCTGCGCGTCGCCAACAGCGGCGACCGCCCCGTACAGGTCGGCAGCCATTATCACTTCGCCGAAACCAATCCGGGTCTGGTGTTTGACCGCGATGCGGCGCGCGGCATGCGGCTCGATATTGCGGCCGGCACCGCCGTGCGCTTCGAGCCCGGCCAGGAGCGCGACGTCACGCTGGTGCCGCTCGGCGGCAAACGAGAGGTCTTCGGCTTCCAGCAGAAGGTGATGGGGAAACTGTGAGGACTCGGCGATCAGCCTGCCGGCTTGGCTGCCGCGTAGACCACGACGCGCTTGTCGTCGCCGA
>JBATMU010000274.1:0-3685 GCA_049289995.1 Rhizobiaceae bacterium
CTCCGGGCTCACGCTCGAAGGGCACCTGGCTGCGGGCGACAACCGCGCCGTCCTTCAGGCCGACCAGATCGGCGCGCACAGCATGGGCGCCCACGGCGAGTTCACGCACCGCCTCGACAACGAAGCCGCCATCCGGCTGCACCGGCGCTTCGCCAAGCAGGAGGTCATCAACATAAATGCGCGCCGCATAACCGGGCTGGCCCGTGCCCGCGACAAAGATTTTCGCGCCTTCGATTTCCACTGCCTTGATGGCAACGGCCAGCACGGCGGGTTTGGCCGGTTCGGGGGCGGCTGGCTTGGCCGGATCAGCCGGTGCAGTGACCGCTTCGGCAGGTTTTGCGGGTTCGGCTGCCGGCGCATCGGCGGGCTTGGGCATGGTGACAATTTCCGATGCCTTGCCCGGCTCCTCGATCATGGCCAGCACTTCGCCGCCCGGCGTGTCGGGAATGCTGACCGTGGCGGTTTCGGCGCTTTGCAGCGGCTCGCCGGCTTCGGCGCGGGCAATGAGCACAATCTGGTGGTCGCCGGGCGCCAGCGGCTTTTCCAGCACGATGGCGAAATCGCCGCCGGCATCGGCCTTGCCTTTTGCCACCACGACGCCATCGACTACCACATCGACCTCACTGCCCGCAGCCGCCTTGCCGGCAATGACCACGGAGCCATCCGGCTCGACGCGGAGAATGTCAAAGGAGGGTAGAGCCAACCCTGATTCCGCCGGTTTTGCCGGTTCGGCAGGGGCTGCCGGTTCTGGCTGCGGCGCGAGAGCCGCGCTTTTGGGCTGCTCGGGCGCCTTGGCTTCGATGCCTGGCACCGGCGCATTGAGCATGTCGACCAGCCCGGTCACATAGGCGCCGCCAACGGCTGCGCCGGCGCCGCCGGTCAGAAAGAGAAATGCCTTGAGCGGATTGATCGCCATGTTCCAAGCCCCGTGCTTATTGTTCGTCTAAACTGTTTTCGTGGGTGCGACAAGAAATGCCGCGCCCGTTTTGACCGGGCCTCTTGACCCGGATGATGCGGCGGCGCCCAATTCCGCCATGGCTTTGATTCGATCCGTCTGTGTTTATTGCGGCTCCTCGCCGGGCAAAATTCCGGCCTATGGGATTGCGGGCCGCGCGCTGGGCCGCGCCATTGCCGAAGCCGGGCTGCGGCTGGTTTATGGCGGCGGCACGCGCGGCATCATGGGCGCGGTCTGCGAAGGCGCGCTCGAAGCGGGCGGCAAGGTGACAGGCATCATTCCGCGTTTCCTGTTGAGCAAGGAAGCTGCCGCAAGCGCCATGGACCGGCTGGACGAAGCCGAAATCACCGAGGACATGCACACTCGCAAACACAGGATGTTCGAGAAATCCGACGCCTTTGTGGCGCTGCCGGGCGGCATCGGCACGGTCGAAGAGATCATCGAGATCATGACATGGGCGCAGCTTGGCCATCATCGCAAGCCGATGGTGTTTGCCAATGTCAACGGATTCTGGAATCCGATGGTGGCGCTGCTCGATCACATGCGCACCGAGGGCTTCATCCATACCGGCCATCTGGTGCAGCCGCTTGTTGTCGATGACATTGCCGATGTGGTGCCTGCGCTCATGGAAGCGGCCGACGGCAAGCGCGTCGACCGCGGCGTCAAGGCGATCATCGACCGGCTTTGACGGCGCTATTTGACCCGCAAATCGGCGGTGATGCGACCCGAGACCGTCAGATCTGCCTCGTGGGCGGCATCGCGCCAGGTTTCGGCAAGACCCGCCCTTTCCCATTCCCGCATGGAGGAAAGCGCCAAAAGGCGATCGGCATAGTCCATGCTCTCGGGGCTGAGCGTCAGGCCATAGGTGCGGATGCGGAAGGCGACCGGGCAGAAAAAGGCATCAGCGGCGGAAAAATCCTCGCCGGCGAGAAAAGGCCCGCCAAACGCCGAAAGGCCCTCGGACCAAAGCTCGTCGATCCGGTCGATATCTGCCTGCAAGGCGGGCGAAATTGCCGGCAGTTCGACCCGGACGCCGACATTCATCGAGCAGACGCTGCGCAGCGCGCCGAAGCCCGAATGCATTTCGGCCGCCGCACAGCGGGCATAGACGCGCGCATCGGGATCGGACGGCCAGATGCCGGTGTGGCGCTCGGCCAGATATTCGGCAATGGCCAGCGAATCCCAGACGGTGCGGCCGTCATCAACCAGAACCGGCACGCGGCCGGTTGGCGAAAACGCCCGGAAGGCTTCCCAATTGGCGCCAGCCTTGAACGGCATGACGATTTCCGAAAACGGGATGGCCGCCTCGCGCATCAGCACCCAGGGGCGCAGCGACCAGGACGAGTAGTTCTTGTTGGCGATATAGAGTTCGTACATGGCGGCCTCCTCAAGCGGTCTTTCGCAGCATGGAAATTGTGTAGATGACCAGCGCGGCCCAGATCAGCGCAAAGGCGATCATCCGCGTCATGTCAAAGGGTTCGTGGAAGAAGAAGATGGCAATGATGAAAATCATCGACGGGGCGATGTATTGCATGATGCCGATGGTCGACAGGCGCAGCAATTTCGCGCCATTGGCGTAAAGCATCAACGGCACGGCAGTGACCAGGCCCGAGGCCATGATGAGCAGCGATTGCGGCAGCGACACGAAAAAATGCCCCTGCCCGGTCGATTCCAGCCAAATGACATAGGCGAGCGCGGGCGTTGACAGGATCAGCACTTCGAGCATGAAGCCCTGATTGGCGCCGATCGGCAGCGCCTTGCGGAAATAGGCGTAAAAGCCCCAGGATACGGTCAGGGTCAGCGACACCCATGGCACGCCGGAGCCCCAGGTGACGACCAAGACGGCCAAAGCCGCCAGCGCAATGGCCGCATATTGGGCCGGCTTCAGCCTTTCGCCAAGCAGCACGAAGGCCAGAAACACCGAAAACAGCGGGTTGATGTAATAGCCAAGCGCAGTTTCCAGCGCCCGGCCGGCGCCGATTGACCAGACATAGACGCCCCAATTGATGGTGATGATGGAAGCGGTCAATGCGGCCATGCCGAGCATTCTTGGCGTGCGGATGGCCACTTTCAAATCATCGGTGCGCTTGAGCCAGACGAGAACGAGACCTGCCACCGGCACGGACCACAAAATGCGGTGGGCGACGACCTCAACCGGCGGAATATGGGCGACCGCCTTCATGTAGAACGGCAGGAAACCCCACAGGAAATAGGCGGCAAGCGCCAGAAGGAACCCTTTGCGGCTGTCGGCAGGCGATATTTCAGGAGTTTGGGCCATGGGGTTTCCGGCGGGATGCGAAGCGCCAGCTATGCACGGCGGGGCTCATCTGCGCCACCCGGATTTTGTGATGCACTCATTCATGGCGGTGATGGATGGTGGAAATGGCCCTTGCAATTCGTACGGTTATTCCGTACACTTTTCCCATGATAATACGGTCTATCCGCCATCGCGGTCTGCGAAAATTCGCCGAAAGCGATGATTCCCGGGAGATACGGACGGATTTGGTCAACCGCACGCGCAATATCATGACGGCCTTGATTGCGGCATCGGATATCGAAGGCATTGGCGGGCCACCAGGTTGGCGGCTGCACCAACTGACGGGAAACCGCGCAGGTACCTGGAGTCTTTCCGTGTCGGGAAACTGGCGCATCACTTTCGAACTTGAAGGCGGCGAAATCGTCAATCTCGATTTGGAGGACTATCACTGATGAACCCGATCAGCATTGGCA
>JBATMU010000275.1:0-1786 GCA_049289995.1 Rhizobiaceae bacterium
GTGGCCACGGTGAACAGGGCCGTGAACATGAGCATGACCGGCAGCGACCATTCGCCCGAGGTGATTTCGGTGCGGAAGGCCACCGAAAGCACGCCGATCATGGCGACCGCGCCAAGCGTGGAGATGATGACGAAATTGAAAATGCCGATCAGCGCAAAGACCCGGCCGACCACAAACAGCTTGAGGTCGATGATGTGCGAGGGGTGCAGGTAGATGTCCGCAGGCACGAACCAGCGCAGGAAGCCGGGAACGCTGGCCGAGCGTTGCTGCCAGACAAAAACGCCAAAGGCGATGAGGACGGTCGAGGCGAGATAGACCGGCATGATCCTGAGATTCCAGTCGCCGAAAACGCCCGCAATGACTGACCAGATCTCGCTCATTCCGCACCTTCGCAAGCTGGCAGGATTGCCGCTGGCGGCATGTTAGCGGGGCATGATTGCCGAAGGCTTAAGCGGCCGAAAAAGCCGGGCCGCCTTTCAAGCCGTGTTACGCGCTGATTCCCGATGTGATTGCGGCGGCACATTTTTGCCACATTCAGGTTGCGTCAGCACGCCTGCGGGTTGCAGCCGGGGGGAATGCAGCCCGGCAGCGGCGTGCGGGTCCGGGAGGCGCGCGCCATGGCAAGGGGCAGAAGGAAACCCGGACATGACACAATTGAAAATGCGCGCAGCGCTGGCGGCCATCGCCATTTCGGCATTTGGCGCACAGGCCGAAGCCGGCCCCAAGACGGGAAGCAATCCCGTTGATCTGATCGCCAATCATGAATTCGGCGAGGAGCATGCGCACCTGTTTGAAGAAAGCCGGTTTGACCGGATGAGCCAGACGGAACTGGCCGCGCTGCCGAAGGGCCGTGCGCATATCGCATGGAACGCGCCGTCCAAATGCATTCCCGGCCGGCTGAAAAACGTGCTCGCCCGCGTCTCTGCGAAATACGGCCCGGTGACGGTCAATTCGTCCTATCGCTCGAACGGCAAGAACCGTTCGGCCGGCGGGCGCAAGCGCTCCTATCACCTGTCCTGCCAGGCGGTGGATTTCCGCGTGCACGGCAAGACCGGCGGGCTGATGTCGTGGCTGGCCGCACAGGGCGAAGTCGGCGGGCTGCACCGCTATCCGTCGGGATTTTATCACATCGACACCGGACCAAGACGCAGCTGGTGAGCGGCTAGCGGCTGCCGAATATCGCCGAGCCCACCCGAACATGACTGGCGCCGAAGGCCAGCGCCGTTTCATAATCGCCCGACATGCCCATGGAGAGGCTTGAGAGACCAGCCTCTTTCGCCAGTTTTGCCAACAGCGCAAAATGCGGCCCCGGATTTTCATCGGCCGGCGGAATGGCCATCAGGCCCTCAATGGCCAGGCCATGCACATCGCGGCAGCGGGTGATGAAGGCCATGGCCTGACGCGGATCAATGCCGGCCTTTTGCGGCTCAAGCCCGGTATTAACCTGCACGAACAGTTTTGGCGCACGGCCCTGCTTTTTCATTTCGCGGGCGAGTTCTGCGGCGATCTTTTCGCGGTCAACGGTCTGGATCACATCAAACAGCGCCACCGCATCAGCGGCCTTGTTGGATTGCAGCGGGCCGATGAGGTGCAATTCCACGCCGGGAAACTCCGCTTTCAGGCCCGGCCATTTGGCCTCGGCCTCTTGGACGCGGTTTTCGCCGAACACGCGCTGGCCGGCCTGCAGAACCGGGCGGATGTCATCGGCAGCGAAGGTTTTCGACACCGCAACCAGCGCGGCTGGCTGGCAGCCCTTGGGGGCCTTGGCGGCGATGGCCGCCTTGAC
>JBATMU010000276.1:0-5213 GCA_049289995.1 Rhizobiaceae bacterium
TGGCCTGCCGTCACGCCGCTTCCCCGCCAAGGTCCTTGGGCAGTGCATAGGCCCATTGGGTTATGTTGCCCGCGCCGAGGAAGATCACGTAGTCACCGTCCTTCGCCAGTTCACGCACCACAGGGGCGATCGCCTCCGGCCCGGCAATGTAACGCGCATCGCGGTGCCCGCCCGAGCGGATGCGGGCGGCCAGCGCCTCCGAAGTGATCCCGTCGATGGCGTCTTCGCCCGCCGCATAAACCGGCGCGACCATCACCGTATCGGCATTGTTGAAGCAGGAGGCGAAATCGTCGAACAGGTCGCGCAGCCGGGTGAAACGGTGCGGCTGGGCAATGGCGATGACCTTGCCCTTGCAGGCATCGCGCGCCGCCGACAGCACCGCCTTGATCTCTACCGGATGATGGCCGTAATCGTCATAGATGCGCACGCCGTTCCATGTTCCGGTCGGCGTGAAGCGCCGCTTGACCCCGCCGAACGAGGCGAGCCCGGCCTTGATGCGTTCGCCGTCAATGCCAAGCTCGTGGGCAACCGCGATGGCGCCGGTGGCGTTGGAGACATTGTGCCGGCCCGGCATCGGCAGCCTGAGCCCGCGGATTTCCGCCTGTGCTGTGCCCTTGCGCGGCCGTATAACCACATCGAACACCGAAACAGGGCCATCCATGTGGTGGTTCTCAAAGCGAACATCGGCCTGCGGATTCTCGCCATAGGTGACGACACGGCGGTCTTCGATGCGCGATACCAGCGCCTGCACTTCCGGGTGGTCGATGCACATCACGCCAAAGCCGTAAAACGGCACATTCTCGGCAAATTGCCGGAACGCCTCGCGCGCCTTGTCGAACGTGCCGTAATGGTCGAGATGCTCGGGATCGATATTGGTGACCATGGCAACGTCGGCGGGCAGTTTCAGGAACGTGCCGTCGCTTTCGTCGGCCTCCACCACCATCCAGTCGCCTTCGCCCATGCGCGCATTGGTGCCATAGGCATTGATGATGCCGCCATTGATGACAGTCGGGTCCAGCCCGCCTGCTTCCAGAAGCGTCGCCACCATCGAGGTCGTCGTGGTCTTGCCATGCGTGCCGCCAATGGCGATGGCCTGGCGGAACCGCATGATCTCGGCCAGCATTTCCGCGCGCCGCACCACCGGCAGCAGCTTCTCGCGCGCCGCCGCCAGTTCCGGATTGGTCTTCTTGATGGCGGTGGACACCACGACAACGTCAGCTGCGCCAAGGTTTTCAGCCGCATGGCCGACAAAGCAGGCAATGCCCTTGGCGCGCAGCCGCTGCACATTGGCGCTGTCGGCCTGGTCGGAGCCCTGCACCTTGTAGCCCAGATTGTGCAGCACCTCGGCAATGCCGCTCATGCCAATGCCGCCGATGCCGATGAAGTGCACCAGGCCGATATTGGGCGGCATTTTCATGGGCGCGTTCCTTTCCTGAAGTCTTCGACACACTTGCCCGCTGCAATAGCCTCCGCAAGATCGGCGAGCAACTGCGTTGCACCGGGCTTTCCGGTGCTTTTGGCCATTGCGGCCATGCTGGCGAGCCGGCCAGGCTCGGTCATCGCCTTGCGCAGCAGTTCAGCCAGGCTGGCCGCATCGAGCGTCGACTGGGCGCGGACTTCACAGCCGCCGGCCTTGCGCAGCGCCTCTGCATTGGCCGCCTGATCGTGATCAAGCGCATGCGGATAGGGCACCAGAAGCGCCGGCCGGCCGATCACGGCGATTTCCGAAACCGTCGAAGCGCCCGAACGCGACATCACGAAATGCGCTTTTGCCATCCGCTCGGCAAGATTGTTGAAAAACGGCGCGATTTCGGCGTCAACGCCTGCCGCCATGTAGCCTGAACGGGCAATCGCCTCGTCCTCAGTGCGCGCTTGCTGGGTGATGACCAGCCGGGATTTGAGCACTGGCTCCAGCAAAGCTATGGCCGCAGGAACCGCTTGCGAGAAAAACTGCGCGCCCTGGCTGCCGCCGAACACCAAAAGCCGGAACGGCTCGTTTGCAGCGGCGGGTTGATAAGCCGCCTGCGCCGCCTCAAGCACCGCCGGGCGCACCGGATTGCCGGTCAGCACCGTCTTGCCGGCATGTTTTCCGCCGGTGTCGGGCAAGAACCCGCCGGCAATGGCTGTCACACGGCTGGCCAACGCCCGGTTGGCGCGGCCCATCACGGCGTTTTGCTCATGCACCATGGTCGGCACGCCAGCCTGTGTCGCGGCCCACATCGGCGGCAGCGTCGGATATCCGCCAAAACCGATTACCGCCTGTGGCTTGACCGCGCGGATCACGGCACCCGCTTGCCGTGAACCCTTCCATAATTTCCAGAATGCCTTGCCTAATGCAAAAGGGTTCTTGCCGCTGATCGTCGCTGACGGAATGGCGTGGATTTCATCGGCGGGAAACGAACCGGCAAAACGCCCTGCCCGCTCATCGGTCGCCAGATGCACGCTCCAGCCACGCGCCTTTAATTCATGCGCCAGCGCCTCGGCGGGAAACAGGTGCCCGCCGGTGCCGCCCGCCGCAAGCATTATCGTCTTCGCCATGGCCTATTCCGCTGGCACGGCATGGCGCTGGGCAAAGCCGCGCCGCATGCGTTTTTCCGGATTGCGCCGGGTCAGGGCCAGCACCATGCCCATCGAAATCGCCATGGCGATCAGCGAGGAGCCGCCATAGGAAATGAACGGCAGTGTCATGCCCTTGGCCGGCATCAGCTGCAGGTTCACGCTCATGTTGATGATCGACTGGAAGCCGAACAGCATGACCATGCCGGAGACCGCAAACCGCGTGAAATCATCCTGCTCCTTCAGCGCCACTTTCAGCCCGCGCAGCACGACCAGCGCAAACAGGCCGAGGATCACGAAGCACATGATGATGCCGAATTCCTCCGCCGCCACCGAAAACACGAAATCGGTATGGCTGTCGGGCAGGATGCGCTTGACCGTGCCTTCGCCCGGCCCCTGGCCGAACCAGCCGCCGCGGATGATCGCCTCGCGGCCCATGTCCACCTGGAACGTATCGCCCTCGCCGGTAAGAAAGCGGTCGATGCGGCCCGCCACATGCGGGAAAACCGTATAGGCCATGAAGGCGCCGCCCGCGCCGATTGCCCCCAGAACGGCGATCCACAGCCACGGCAGTCCGGCCAGGAAGAACATGGCGCCCCAGGTGCCGACCACCAGCATGGTCTGGCCCAGATCAGGCTGCGCCACCAGAAGCGCCGCCACGATGATCAGCAGCAGCATTGCAAACAGGTTTCCCGGAATATCCGGCCGCCTTGCGTTTTCGGCAAACAGCCAGGCCACGATGATGACAAAAGCCGGCTTGAGATATTCCGACGGCTGGATCGAAACGCCGGCAATGTAGATCCAGCGCTTTGAGCCCTTGACCTCGATGCCGAAATTCAGCGCCAGCACCATGAGAAACAGCGATCCTGCCAGCATCACCACCGCCAGCCGCCGCACCTGCCGCTGGTCGAGAAACGAGACAAACAGCATGGCAATGAGCGCCGGGATCATGAAAATGATCTGCCGGGTCACGAAATGGAACGGCGTCAGGCCGATGCGCTCGGCCACAGCCGGGCTGGCTGCAAATGACAGGATGATGCCGAGCCCCATCAGCAGCAGGAAGAAGCTGAGGAACCAGCGGTCGATGGTCCACCACCAATTGGCGATTGCGCCACGGTCAATACGGCTAGGCATCAGCTTTGTCCCCCGATCGGCTTGATTCCGGGCAGGCCAAGCACCGCCTGCCGGAACGCATCCCCGCGAAATTCGAAATTCTTGAACTGGTCGAAACTGGCGCAGGCCGGAGAGAGGAGCACGACGCCCTCGCCCTCTTTGGCCGCATCTGCCGCAGCATGCGCAACCGCCGCCTCAAGCGTGCCGGAAATCTCGAACGGCGCCGCTTCGCCAAGTGTTGCGGCAAATGCCGGTGCGGCCTCGCCGATCAGATAGGCTTTGGCAATGCGCGGGAAAAAGCCGCGCAGCGCTTCGATGCCGCCTTCCTTGGGCAGCCCGCCGGCAATCCAGTGGATGCGCGGGAAACTTGACAATGCAGGCGCCGCAGCCTCGGCATTGGTCGCCTTGGAATCATTGATGAACAAGACACCGCCCTGCGTGCCGATCTGCTCCATGCGGTGGGCAAGCCCGGGAAATGTGTCGAGCCCGCGCTGGATGTCCCGGAGGCTGAGCCCCGCTTCCACGCAGGCCGCAAGGGCCGCCAAAGCGTTTTGTGCATTGTGCTGGCCGCGCAGCGAGCCGATGCCTTCCACAGTCGCGACCTGACTGACCTGGCCGTCTTCGGCCTTCAACAGCCGCGGACCATCGGCGAAGTAGCCGTCCGACAGCGCCAGCCGCTTGGATATGCGGATGACTTTTCGGCCGGTGCGGGCAATGCGTTCGGCAATCTGCGCACAGGATGGATCGTCCACCCCGATGATCGCTGCATCAGAGTTGGCGATTAGCCGTTCCTTCACGTCGCTGTAGTGCTGGAAGGTGCCGTGCCGGTCGAGATGGTCCGGCGTCAGGTTCAGCAATATGCCCGCGGAAGGATTGATCGAGGGCGCAAGGTCGATCTGGTAGGACGAGCATTCCACCACATAATGCCGCGAATCCGCGGGTGGATCGAGCGTCAGCACGGCGCGGCCGATATTGCCGCCCATCTGCGTGTCGCGGCCCGCCGATTGCAGGATATGGGCGATCAGCGCCGTCGTGGTCGATTTGCCATTGGTGCCGGTTATGGCGATCAGCGGGGATTTTGGCGCAAGCATCGCCCGTTCCCGGCAAAACAGCTCGACATCGCCGATGACCGGCACGCTGGCCGCCCTGGCAAGATCAACGCTCCAATGCGGCTTGGGATGGGTCAGCGGCACGCCGGGCGACAACACGAAGGCCGCAAAACCCGCCCAGTCCGCCTGCCGCAGATCACCGGTCGCAATGCCTGCCGCCGCCGCTTTGGCGACACTTTCGGGATTGTCATCCCAGGCCAGCACTTTTGCCCCGCCTTCGGCAAGCGCACGCGCCGTCGCCAGCCCGGACCCGCCAAGGCCGAAAAGGGCGACAGATTTGCCGTTGAATGCGCGCGCCGCGATCATGCCTTACCTCAGCTTCAGCGTGGACAGGCCGATCAGCGCCAGAATGACGGCGATGATCCAGAAGCGGATGACGACCTGGCTTTCGGTCCAGCCCTTTTTCTCGAAATGATGGTGGATCGGCGCCATCAG
>JBATMU010000277.1:0-5433 GCA_049289995.1 Rhizobiaceae bacterium
CACCATGGGCGAGCGCAGCGACGGAATGGAATTGCCGTGGCCGTCGTCAAGCGCCATCACCAGTCCGCGCGCGGCGATCTGCGGGTCGGCCAGCATTTCGCCGATCGAATTGATCGGCCCGCAAGGCACGGCGACATCATCGAGCGTGTCGAGCAGCCGGGCCTTGGTCCATGAGGCAAGTTTTTCAGTGAGCCTGGCTTTCAGCGAAACGCGGTTGGCGACGCGCGTCTCATTGCTGGCATAAAGCGGATCAACGGCCAGTTCAGGGCAGCCGAGCACCTTGCAGAGGCGCTCGAACTGGCCGTCATTGCCAACCGCAAGAATGACATGGCCATCAGCAACAGGCATCACGTCATAGGGCATGATGGAGACATGGGCATTTCCAACCCGGGCCGGTGATTTGCCGGAAACCAGATAGCTCATGGCGTGATAGGACATGATGGCCGCCTGGCTGTCGAGCAGCGCCAGATCGAGATGCTGGCCCTGGCCGCCGGACCGCACATGCATCAACGCGGCCTGAATGGCGATGACCGCATAAAGCCCGGTGAACATGTCGGCCACCGCCATGCCGGCCTTTTGCGGTTCGCCATGGATTTCGCCGGTCATGGCCATCAGGCCGGACATGCCCTGGACGATGAAGTCATAGCCGGCGCGCGGTGCATAGGGCCCGGTCTGGCCGAAGCCGGTGATCGAGCAATAAACGAGTTTCGGATTGACCTTGCGCAGGCTGTCCCAATCCAGACCGTACTTTTTCAGGCCGCCGACCTTGAAATTCTCAAGCAGGATGTCGGCCTTGTTGACGAGGCGGCGCAGCGTTTCCACATCGGCAGGGTTTTTCAGGTCCAGCGCCATGGATCGCTTGCCGCGATTGGCGGAGTGATAGTAAGCCGCCGACAGGTCTTCGCCGTCCTTGCCGGTGACAAAGGGCGGTCCCCAATGGCGGGTGTCGTCGCCGCCATCAGGATTTTCGATCTTGATGACGTCGGCGCCGAGGTCGGCAAGGATCTGCCCGGCCCACGGACCGGCAAGGACCCGCGCCAGTTCGACAACGCGGACACCCGCGAGCGGTCCTTCAGCCATGCGATTCGCCACTTCCGTTTTCAGCAATCAATTTGCGCTGATAGCGGGTCTGCACCATTTCGACGGCCACCAGCACGACCAGCACGAAATAGAACGTGGTCTTGGCCATGGGCTCGACCGCGAAGCCAAAGAAATCGAGATGGGCGATATGGCCGCCATCGGCCAGAAGCATGACGCCGACCAGAAGCAGCACGAACAGGCCGAGCACTTCGTACATGCGGTTCTTGCGCAGGAAATTGGCCACCGCATCGGCCATCCAGACCATCAGGATGCCCGAGGCCACAATGGCCGCCGCCATGACCCAGAACTGCTTGGTCAACGCAACGGCGGACAAAACCGTGTCGAACGAGAACACCACATTCATGACCAGGATCCAGAACAGCGCCTGGCGGACAGTACGGAATTTGGGGCCATCCTCCGGGCTGCCGAGATGTTCGACCGACAGCATGTGGGCGATTTCCTTCATCGCGGTGTGGATGAGGAATGCGCCGCCGGCCAGCACGATCAGTGCATGGCCGGAGATCTTGCCATGCATGAAGGGCAGGTTGATTTCATAAAACGGCGTGGCGAACAGCGAAATGAGCTGCAGGACAACAAACAGCAGAACGATGCGCAAGCCGATGGCCAGTATTGTGCCGATGCGGCGGACGCGCGCCTGCTGGGCGGGCGCAACGCGCTTGGCCTCAATGGTGATGTAGAGAAGGTTGTCGAAGCCGAGCACGGTTTCAAGCGTGGTCAGAACCAGGAAAGTTGTCAGGTTTTCGAGGGTGAAAAGTCCCGCCAGGCTTTCGGCGGAAAACAGGTCTGAAATCATGGCTTTTCCTGATGCGGCTGACCGGTAAGGCAGGTCTTGCGGTTCCGTCTATCAAATTTCAGAGGCTCGCGCCAAGCACGGTTCGCAGAATTTGCTTTATCCGGCGGCGCGTTCTGCCCAATGGGCGAAATCGGCCATGATGGCGTCGCGGTTGACCTCGTTGAGGCTTTCGTGCCGGGTCTGGGCAAGGATGGAGAGTGTGACGTTCGAAAAGCCCATGGCGCGCATGCGGTTGGCCAGGTCCTGAACGGCCTTGCCGCCATTGGTGGCGGGGTCATGTTCGCCGCCCTGCAGATGCACGGGCAACGACTTTTGAATGTTGCCAAAATTGGCGTCGTCTGCGCCGTAGAAGATGAAATCAAAGACATCGCGCCACATGGAAACCGTGGCATCCCAGCCGCACAACGGATCAGCGATATAGGCGTCAACTTCGGCCGGATCGCGTGACAGCCAGTCAAACGGCGTGCGTGCGCCCGGGACTTTCTTCGCCCAATCGGCGAATGTGAGTTTGGGCAATATGCGCGAGGGCACGTCCGACCCCAGCCGCAGTTTTTCCCACCACAAGATGGCTTGGCCGAGTTTGCCAAGCAGGCCGGCTGAAAAATTGGCGTTCCAGATCGCTGCACCGGCAATGGCAGGCCTGTGGCGCAGCAAGAAATTCAGCACGATCAACCCGCCCATGGAATGGCCGAACAGGATGACCGGCAAGCCGGGATGACGTTCAGCAATATGGGCGTGCACAGCGGCGACATCGGCCAGAACCTTGTCTGCGCCGTGCTCTGCCGCAAACATGCGGGCCGGGGCATCAGGCGCGCGGGTGGCGCCATGGCCGCGATGGTCATGGGCGTAAACGTGCCAACCCTGTGCGGCGAGGAACGCAGCGAAGCGTCCATAGCGTGCGGCGTGCTCGGCCAGGCCGTGATTGACCTGCACCACGCCACGCACCTTGCCGGAAGGATGCGTGGAATAGAGTCTGAGTGCTGCGCCGCTTGGCGAGGCGAGGCCGGTCGTGGTCTGGAAGCTGGTGCTCATGGCAGCGAAACTGGAGGCAATGCCCCGTCCGGTCAAGGCCCGGTCGGAAGCAGCCTGACAGTTTGCTTACAGGAGTTCTCAGCGGACTGTCATGGACGCTGTGGGATTGTGCGGTCATGCCGGAACGAACCGGCGCAACAACCCAACGGAGATGCTCCATGTCCTTCAAATCCATCCTGCTTTCGACCGCCACCGCAGCCTTTGTTTTCGGCGCGCTTCCGGCTCATTCCGCGCCGGTTTTTCCTGAGGCCCCGATGGTCGATGAAGCCGCGCCGGTGATCGCGGTCGCCAAGAAGAGCCTTGCCGAGAAACTCGGCTTCTCGAAAAGCAATTCCACTGATGATGATTCGAATGACGACGACAGCAACGACGATGACAGCGGCGACGATGGCAGCAATGACGACAGCGACGACAATGGTGACGACAATGGCGGCGACAGCGACGGCAATGACAGCGACGGCAATGATTCTGACGGCAATGGCGGCGACAGCGACGGCAATGATTCCGGCGGCAATGATGGCGGCGACAGCGACGGCGGCAATGACGGCAACAATTGACCGCTGAAAGCCCGGATTGAACGAAGCGCTGCGGGCAACCGCGGCGCTTTTTCGTTTGGCATTCCCTGCATTGCCCTTGGCGCGGCAATACCCTACATGGGGGCAAATCCCCCACAACGGAGCCTTTGCGCGCCATGGCACGCCAGTTCATCTATCACATGTCCGGCCTCAACAAGGCTTATGGCGCCAAGAAGGTGCTCGAAAACGTCCACCTGTCGTTCTATCCAGATGCCAAGATCGGCATTCTTGGGCCGAACGGCGCGGGCAAATCGACGGTCCTGAAAATCATGGCCGGGCTCGACAAGGAATGGACCGGCGAAGCCTGGCTGGCCGAAGGGGCGACCTGCGGCTACCTCGCCCAGGAGCCGCAGCTGGACGCCTCGCTCGACGTGCTCGGCAATGTGATGATCGGCGTGGCCAAGAAGAAGGCCATTCTCGACCGCTACAATGAGCTGATGATGGACTATTCGGACGAAAACGCCGAAGAAGCCGCCAAGATCCAGGACGTCATCGACGCGCAGAACCTTTGGGATCTCGACAGCCAGGTTGAGATGGCCATGGAGGCGCTGGCCTGCCCGCCCGGCGATTCGGGCGTGGAAAATCTCTCGGGCGGTGAAAAGCGGCGCGTGGCGCTGTGCCAGCTGCTGCTCGCCCAGCCCGATCTTCTGCTGCTGGACGAGCCGACCAACCATCTGGACGCCGAAACCACAGCCTGGCTTGAAAAGCACCTGCGCAATTATCCCGGTGCGGTGATGATCATCACCCATGACCGCTATTTTCTCGACAATGTGACCGGCTGGATCCTCGAACTCGACCGCGGGCGCGGCATTCCCTACGAGGGCAATTACTCGGCCTACCTGGAGGCCAAGGCCAAGCGCATGCTGCAGGAGAACCGCGAGGAAGACACGCGGCAGAAGGCGCTCAACCGCGAGCGCGAATGGATCGCCGCCAGCCCCAAGGCACGGCAGGCCAAGAGCAAGGCGCGCATCAAGGCCTATGACGAACTGGTCAATGCCGCCAATGACCGGCGGCCGGGTGATGCGCAGATCGTCATTCCGGTCGGCGAGCGGCTGGGCCAGGTGGTCATCGAGGCTGATCATTTGTCAAAGGGCTATGCCGACCGGCTGCTGATCGACGATCTCGAATTCAAGCTGCCGCCCGGCGGCATTGTCGGCGTCATCGGCCCGAACGGCGCGGGCAAGACCACGCTGTTCCGGATGATCACCGGCCAGGAGACGCCCGATGGCGGCACTATCCGCATCGGCGAAACCGTCAAGCTCGGCTATGTCGACCAGAGCCGCGATTCGCTCGACGGGTCCAAAACCGTCTGGGAGGAAATCTCCGGCGGCAATGACGTCATCAAGCTCGGCAAGCACGAGATGAATTCGCGCGCCTATTGCGGGGCGTTCAATTTCAAGGGCGGCGACCAGCAGCAAAAGGTCGGCACGCTGTCGGGCGGCCAGCGCAACCGCGTGCATCTTGCCAAGCTGCTCAAGGCCGGTGGAAATGTCATCCTGCTCGATGAGCCGACCAACGACCTTGACACCGAAACGCTGGGCGCGCTCGAAGACGCGCTCGAAAATTTCGCCGGCTGCGCGGTCATCATCTCCCACGACCGCATGTTCCTCGACCGTCTGGCCACCCACATCCTCGCCTTTGAGGGCGACAGCCATGTGGAATGGTTCGAGGGCAATTTCGAGGAATATGAGAAGGACAAGATGCGGAGGCTAGGCGTGGATTCCATCAACCCGCACCGCATGACGTACAAGAGGCTGACAAGGTAGGCATTCGTTGCGCCAAGCCACCTTTTGCTATACATGTATAGCAAAGGAGTTTTGCCATGCTTGCCCTGCGCCTGCCGCCCGATCTTGAAAAGCGTCTGGACGACCTCGCCAAGCGGACGGGGCGGACCAAGAGCTTTTACGCCCGCCAGGCGATCATTGAGCATAT
>JBATMU010000278.1:0-3067 GCA_049289995.1 Rhizobiaceae bacterium
CACTGCTGTCAGTGCGGCAAAAGACGCAGACATTGCCGCCCAGAAGGGCCAGGCCGAGAGCAAATCTTTCATTGCCTTGTTTCCTTCACGCCCCGGCATTGTAGGCGGCGATGGCCGCCATGTTGACGATGTCCGAATCGCGCGCATTGAGGGCGACGATCTGCACCGGCTTGTTGAGGCCGACCAGAAGCGGGCCGATCACAGTCGATCCGCCCAGTTCCTGCAGCATCTTGGTCGAGATCGACGCCGAATGGAACGCCGGCATGACCAGCACATTGGCCGGGCCGGACAGGCGGATGAACGGATATTGCTCCATCAGGCGCGGATTGAGCGCCACGTCGGCGGCCATTTCACCGTCATATTCGAAATCCACGCGGCGGGAATCAAGGATGCGCACCGCCTCCTGGACGCGCTCGGCGCGCTCGCCGGGCGGATGGCCGAAGGTGGAATAGGCGAGCATGGCCACACGCGGCTCATAGCCCATGCGCCGCGCCATGCCGGCGGCTTCCTCGGCAATGTCGGCCAATTGCTCGGAGGACGGCATGTCGTGGACGGCGGTATCGGCGACCAGAACCGTGCGGCCGCGGGCGAGCACCATCGAAACGCCGATAACCCTGTGGCCGGGCTTGGCGTCAATCACCTTGCGGACATCATCCAGCACAGTTGAATAATTGCGGGTGACGCCGGTGACCATGGCGTCGGCGTCGCCCAGCGCCACCATGGCGGCGCCGAAGAAATTGCGGTCATTGTTGATCATGCGCTGGCAGTCGCGGAACAGATAGCCTTTGCGCTGCAGCCGCTCGTAGAGATAATCGGCATAGGCGCCATTGCGGCGCGACAGCCGTGCATTGAGGATTTCAATGCCGCTGCGGCCAAGCTCGATGCCGGCATTTTTGGCAGTTTCGCGGATCTTCTCTTCGCGCCCGACCAGAATGGCGGTGCCGAGCTTCTGGTTGGCGAAGGCCATTGCGGCGCGCATGACCTGTTCTTCCTCGCCCTCGGCGAAAACCACGCGCTTGGGCTGGCGGCGGACGCGCTCGTAAATGCGCTGCAGCGTGGAGGCGATCGGATCTCGGCGGCCGGCAAGCTCGCGCGCATAGGCGTCAAGATCAAGGATCGGCTTGCGGGCAACGCCGGAATCCATCGCCGCACGCGCCACGGCAACCGGAATGGCCGAGATGAGGCGCGGATCAAACGGCACCGGGATGATGTAGCCGGGGCCGAATTTCGGCCGGTTGCCCTGATAGGCGGCGGCCACTTCGTCGGGCACGTCTTCGCGGGCAAGGGCAGCGATGGCGTTGGCCGCCGCCACCTTCATGGCGTCGTTGATTGTGGTGGCGCGCACATCCAGCGCACCACGGAAAATGTAGGGGAAGCCCAGAACATTGTTGACCTGGTTGGGGTAGTCCGAACGGCCGGTGGCGACGATGGCGTCCGAGCGTATTTCGGCGGCCTCTTCCGGCGTGATTTCGGGATCGGGATTGGCCATGGCGAAAATGATCGGATTGGCGGCCATGCCGCGCACCATTTCGCGCGTCAATGCACCCTTGGCCGAAAGCCCGAGAAAAATGTCGGCGCCATCCATGGCTTCGGCCAGGGTGCGCGCACCGGTCTTGACCGCATGGGCGGATTTCCACTGGTTCATGCCTTCGGTGCGGCCTTGCCAGACCACGCCCTTGGTGTCGCACAGCGTGACGTTTTCGGGCGAAAAGCCCATGGCCTTGATGAGTTCGATGCAGGCAATGCCAGCCGCGCCTGCGCCATTGCAGACAAGCCTGGCCGTCTTCATGTCGCGCCCGGTGACTTTCAGCGCATTGAGCAGGCCGGCAGCGGCAATGATGGCCGTGCCATGCTGGTCATCGTGAAAGACGGGAATGTCCATCAGTTCGCGCAGGCGCTGCTCGATGATGAAACATTCCGGCGCCTTGATGTCCTCGAGATTGATGCCGCCGAACGACGGGCCCAGATAGCGCACGCAATTGATGAAGGTTTCGGCGTCCTCGGTGTCCACTTCAAGATCGATGGCGTCGACATCTGCAAAGCGCTTGAACAGCACCGCCTTGCCTTCCATGACCGGCTTGGAGGCCAAAGCGCCGAGATTGCCAAGCCCGAGAATGGCCGTGCCATTGGAGATGACGGCCACCATGTTGCCACGCGTCGTATAGTCAAACGCCCGTGACGGATCCTCGGCAATGGCCAGAACCGGAACCGCAACGCCGGGCGAATAGGCGAGCGACAGGTCGCGCTGCGTGGTCATCGGCTTGGTGGGCGTGATTTCCAGCTTTCCGGGCCGGCCGGAAGAGTGAAAATCCAGCGCTTCCTGCGGGCTGACCGACGGGCCTGTTGGTTCTGACTTGTCTTTGGCGGCCATGCGCGGCATCCGTTTTCAGGTTTGATGAACTTGCTTTGTGAACAACCGGAATTAAGGCTACACAGCGGGCGTGTAAACCGCCAGCAATGGCGTGACAGTTTTCGCAAAAACCGCAGTCCAGGCATTTCCCTTTGAACGAGCGCGCCCGCAACGATCCGACAGACAGCCAACCGGTCATCAGCGCTTCGCCGATGATGGAGCAATATATCGAGATCAAGGCCGCCAACCCGGATTCGCTGTTGTTCTACCGGATGGGCGATTTCTACGAACTGTTTTTCGGTGACGCCGAAACCGCCTCGCGGGCGCTCGGAATTGCACTAACCAAGCGCGGCAAGCATCGCGGCGAGGACATCCCCATGTGCGGCGTGCCCGTGCATGCGGCTGACGACTACCTGCACAAGCTGATTGCGCTTGGCCATCGCGTGGCGGTCTGCGAGCAGATCGAGGATCCCGCCGAGGCGCGCAAGCGCGGCTCCAAATCGGTGGTGCGGCGCGACGTGACCCGGCTGGTGACGCCTGGCACCCTGACCGAAGACAAGCTGCTTGATCCGGCCCAATCCAACTACCTTATGGCGCTTGGCCGGGTGAAGGGCGAAGCGGGCATGGCGCTGGCCTGGATCGATATCTCGACCGGCACGTTCAAGATTGCTGCAAGCAGCGAAAGCACGCTGCTTTCCGATATCCTGCGCGTTGACC
>JBATMU010000279.1:0-6811 GCA_049289995.1 Rhizobiaceae bacterium
TCAAGGCGATGGCTGCCTCAATCGGCTATCCGGTCATGCTGAAAGCCTCATGGGGCGGCGGCGGACGCGGCATGCGGGCCATCCGCGCCGAAGCCGATCTGGCGCGCGAGGTCATGGAGGGCAAGCGCGAGGCGAAGGCCGCCTTCGGCAAGGACGAGGTCTATCTCGAAAAGCTGGTCGAGCGCGCCCGGCATGTCGAAGTGCAGGTGCTGGGCGATACTCACGGCAACGCCGTGCACCTGTTCGAGCGCGACTGCTCGATCCAGCGGCGCAACCAGAAGGTCGTCGAGCGTGCGCCCGCACCCTACCTTGATGACAGCCAGCGTGCGGAATTGTGCGGCCATGCGCTGAAGCTTGCCCGCGCCACCGCCTATATAGGGGCCGGAACGGTCGAATTCCTGATGGATGCCGACAGCGGCAGGTTCTATTTCATCGAGGTCAACCCGCGCATCCAGGTCGAGCACACCGTCACCGAGGAAGTGACCGGGATCGACATCGTCAAGGCGCAGATCCACATTCTGGATGGCGCTGCCATCGGCACGCCGGAATCGGGCGTGCCCGCACAGGCCGATATCCGGCTCAACGGGCATGCGCTGCAATGCCGGATCACCACCGAAGATCCGGAACAGAATTTCATTCCGGACTATGGCCGCATCACCGCCTATCGCGGCGCCACCGGTTTCGGCATCAGGCTCGACGGCGGCACCGCCTATTCCGGCGCGGTCATCACGCGGTTTTATGATCCGCTTTTGGAAAAGGTCACCGCCTGGGCGCCCAATCCGCTTGAAGCCATTGCGCGCATGGACAGGGCGCTCAGGGAATTTCGCATCCGCGGCGTGGCGACGAACCTGACGTTTCTGGAAGCGATTATTGGCCACAAGAGCTTCCGCGACAATTCCTACACGACGCGTTTCATCGACACGACGCCCGAGCTGTTCCGGCAGGTCAAGCGGCGCGACCGGGCGACCAAGCTGTTGAACTATCTGGCCGATGTGTCGGTCAACGGCCATCCCGAAGCGCGCGGCCGGCCTGCGCCAAAACATGATGCGGCCGAGCCACGGGTGCCTTTCACCGAAGGGCCGGTGCGCGACGGCTCCAAGCAGCGGCTCGAAGCGCTCGGACCGGAAGGGTTCGCCCGATGGATGCGCGAACAGACCAAGGTGCTGGTCACGGACACGACCATGCGCGATGGGCATCAATCGCTGCTCGCCACCCGCATGCGCACCCACGACATTGCCCGCATTGCACGGACCTATGCAGTCAAGCTGCCGGAGCTCTTGTCGCTGGAATGCTGGGGCGGGGCGACGTTTGACGTGGCCATGCGCTTTTTGACCGAAGATCCGTGGGAGCGGCTCGACCTGATCCGCAAGGGCGCGCCCAATATCCTGCTGCAGATGCTGCTGCGCGGCGCCAATGGCGTCGGCTACACCAATTATCCCGACAATGTGGTGACGCATTTCGTCCGGCAGGCCGCATTGGGCGGAGTCGACCTGTTCCGGGTGTTCGATTGCCTGAATTGGGTCGACAACATGCGCGTGGCCATGGATGCGGTGGGCGCGGAAGGCAAGCTCTGCGAAGCGGCCATGTGCTATACCGGCGACATTCTCGACCCGGCGCGCGCCAAGTATGACCTGAAATATTATACCGGGCTGGCCCGTCAACTCGAGAAGGCTGGCGCGCATATCCTGGCCGTCAAGGACATGGCGGGCCTGCTCAAGCCGGCCGCGGCGCGGGTGCTGTTCAAGG
The DNA here is from genome assembly GCA_049289995.1 of Rhizobiaceae bacterium. Taxonomy (GTDB): domain Bacteria; phylum Pseudomonadota; class Alphaproteobacteria; order Rhizobiales; family Rhizobiaceae; genus JBATMU01. The sequence continues at coordinate 1,747 of JBATMU010000279.1, forward strand.
CGCTGCGCGAAGAGACCGATCTGCCGATCCATTTCCACACCCATGACACATCCGGCATTGCGGCGGCCACGGTGCTGGCGGCCGTGGAAAGCGGCGTCGACGCCGTGGATGCGGCCATGGATTCACTTTCGGGCAACACGTCGCAGCCCTGCCTTGGCTCGATCGTTGAAGCGCTGACCGGCACCGAACGCGACCCGGGCCTGGACCGCTCTGCCATCCGCAAGATCTCGTTTTACTGGGAAGCGGTGCGCAACCAGTATGCGGCGTTTGAAAGCGACCTGAAGGGTCCGGCCTCGGAAGTCTACCTGCATGAAATGCCGGGCGGCCAGTTCACCAACCTGAAAGAGCAGGCCCGTTCCTTGGGGCTGGAAACGCGCTGGCACGAAGTGGCGCAGGCCTATCACGACGTCAACCTGATGTTCGGCGACATCGTCAAGGTGACGCCATCGTCCAAGGTGGTGGGCGACATGGCGCTGATGATGGTCAGCCAGGACCTCAGCGTTGCAGAGGTTGAAGATCCGGCGCGTGACATTGCGTTCCCCGATTCGGTCGTCTCCATGCTGCGCGGCGATCTCGGCCAGCCGCCCTCGGGCTGGCCGGTCGGCCTGCAGAAAAAGGCGCTGAAAGGCGAAAAGCCGATCAATGTGCGGCCCGGCTCGCTCATCAAGCAGGCGGATCTTGCCGCAAGGCGGTCGGAACTCGAAGCGAAGCTCGAACGCAAGGTCAGCGAAAACGAATTCGCCTCATGGCTGATGTATCCGAAAGTGTTCTCGGATTTTGCTGCCGCGCAGGAGGTTTACGGCCCGGTCAGCGTGCTGCCGACACCGGTCTATTTCTACGGCATGCAGGCCGAGGACGAGATTTTCGTCGATATCGAGCGCGGCAAGACGCTGGTGGTGCGCTGCCTGGCGATCGGCGATGTCGATGACAAAGGCATGGTCACCGTGTTCTTCGAACTCAACGGCCAGCCGCGCCGCATCAAGGTGCCGGACCGGGCGCATGGCGCATCAGCGGGCCGCGCACGGCGCAAGGCCGAGCCAGGCAACGAGATGCAATTGGGCGCACCCATGCCCGGCGTCATCTCCGCCGTTTCGGTGGTCCAAGGCCAGACAGTGGCGGCCGGCGACGTGCTGGTCTCCATCGAGGCCATGAAAATGGAAACCGCGCTGCATGCCGAACGGGCCGGGACCATTGCCGAGCTTCTGGTCAAGCCGGGCGACCAGATCGACGCCAAGGACCTGTTGATCGTTTATTCCTGAGGTCAAATCACGATGTCGTCGGGCTTGGCGATGATGCGCACCTGCCGCGTCGCCTCCAGCCCGCCAACCGCATCGAACGGCCGGATGGCGGAGAAGTCAAAGCCTGTCTGCTCCTCGATGGATGAAATCGGCACCTGGATGTGGCGCGACTGCAATTCGGCATTGGTGTAGGGCGTCAGAGCCGAGAACACCCGCGATTCATAGAGCGGCCTCAGGAACTCGATCTGGCCAACCACAAAACCGGCGGCGGCCAGCAATGTTCCGGTCTTTTGCAGCACCGCGACTTTCCAGAAGCTGACGGGGATTTGCCATGGCCCGCCTTCGCGGTCATGGCCGTATTCGGGATCGGTCTTGCGGAACATCGGCCCGGTAAAGACCGTCAGTTTCTGTTCCTTGGTCTGCGCCTTGTCGAGCAGGTAGTCTTCGAGATTGCCCCAGTCGACGTCATTGTAGCGCTGCACCTGCGGGGCGGCATTGGTGTAGTGAAAGGTGTGCTTTTCTCCGAGCTTGACCTCGTCGGGCGTGCCCCAGCAGGGATCAACGCGGCGCACCAGATGGCCGCGCGAAAACTGCACGGGATCGTCCGACAGCTTGGTCTCGTAGAAATTGCCGGCCGGCTGGTATTCATCGGCCATGCGGATGTCGCGCCGCCAGCTGCCGGCCCGTTTGCCCGGATTGCCGAGCTTTTCGCCATGGATGTTGACGGCGGTCAACATGGCGAACTTGCGCTCGGCATGGATGATTGTCGAAAAATGCAGATAGTCGAGCACGATCGAGACGCCGCCCTTCAGCGGAGCGGCGGCGGCGGCATTTTGCGCCAGAATGGTTGGCAGCGGCAGCGGCACAGACAGGAAATTGCCGTCATAGCCGAGCGGCATGGCCTGCCATGAGGCCTCGGACAGCGGCTTGCCATCAGCTTCCCGGTCATCATCCATCTGGTTGCCGAACGGGGCCGGGTTGGTTGACGGCATGCCGAAGGCGCGCTCGATGCGCTCGACCGCGGCAAGCGCATTGGCGTCCGTCAGGCGGCGCGAATGCAGGAGCTTGTAGATGGCGCTGACGCGCACGCCCTCATTGGCGATCCACACTTCTTCAACCGGCTGGCCGTCGGGCGGCAAAGGGGCGGGCACCGCCTTGTGATGCAGGGCGACGACCTGCCACTGGTCATTGAGCACCGGCGAGCCGGATGATCCCGGCTCGGTGTCGGTCGTATAGTGGATGAAGCGTTCTGCATCGAGGCCGGGAATGATGTCATCCTTGCCGAATTCGATGATCTGGCTGGCGCGGATGGCGATCTGCTTGGGCGCGCCGCCCGGATGCTGGATAATGGTGACATTTTCGCCATGCAACGCCTTGCCTGACAAGGGGATCAACGGCAGGCGGCCATAGCGCTCGATGGGAACGGAATTGTCCGAAAGCGGCACCACGGCCACCAGCGTGACGTCGAGGCCGCTGTCGGTGAAGAAAATCTCCGAGGGCGCCAGTTTGAAGCGCTGCGGCACATGCAGCGCGCCATCGGCATCGTGCTCATAGCCGAATTCGGCATTGGCCTGATTGGCTTCCGCCATCGAACCCAGCACATGGTGGTTGGTCATCATCAGGCGCGGGCCAACCAGAAAGCCGGTGCCGAACCATTCGCTGCCGCCGGGTTCGGGCACATGAATGCGGCAGACAGCCGCCGCCGCCCGCTTGCCCTTGTCAAAAAAGTTGACGGACAGCAGATCGCTTTCGCCGATCACCCGTTCAAAGCCGTTCGGGTCGCTCTTGTCCTCGCCGATCAGCGCCTTGCGGATGCCGATGCGCTTGTCATGGCGGTTGCGGTTGAGCCCGAATGTGCTGCCGTCAGCCAGCCAGTTGCGCTCGTCACGAAGGCGTTCGGCAAGCGGCCCCGAGTTTTCCAGAACCGAGATATCCCGGCGGGATGGCTCCGGTTTTTCCGTGTGGCTGGCCATGGCAAATCCTCCGCAAGCCAAAGTGCGACGCCAGGGAAAAGCAGTCTGTGAGCTTGCTCACACAGTCGGGCTTGGCTAGAGCGTGTGTAACGTTACAGACGGGAATATCAGCAGCATGACGGCCAAAGAAGCGGAAAATGCGCGGCGCGGGCGGATGGCGGTCGCCGCCATGTTTGCCGTCAACGGTTTCCTGATGGGCTCGTGGGCGCCGCAAATCCCGTTCATGCTGCCCCGCCACCAGATCACCGAGACCACGCTCGGCCTGTTGATCCTGCTGTTCGGCGTCGGCGCTATGGCGGCCATGCCATGGACCGGCGGGCTCATTCACCGGCACGGTTCGCGCAAGGTGGTGCGCGGCTTTGCGCTGATCGCCTCGCTGTCGCTGGCGGCCGTGGTGCTGTCGCCCAATCTGTGGACAGTGGCGCCCATGCTGATGCTGATGGGCGGCTTTGTCGGCTGCATGGATGTTTCGATGAACGCCAATGCGGTCGAGGTGGAGAAACAGCTTGGCCGGGCCATCATGTCATCGTCGCACGGCTTCTGGTCGCTGGGCGGCTTTCTTGGCGGAGCAATTGGCGGGCCGCTGATCGCCCTTCTGGGACCGGAAGGCCACGCGCTGGCGGCAACCGTGCTGGCGCTTGCCGCCGTCCTGGCGGCGCTGCCGTTTCTGGTCAATGAGGCCAGCCATGATGCGGACGGTCAGGCGAGCGAAAAGCCCGGCTGGCCAAAGGCGCCGATCATCTACCTGATCGGGATGCTTGCGCTGTTTTCCATGCTGCCGGAAGGGGCGGTGCTCGATTGGTCGGCCCTTTACCTGTCGAAGGAATTGGGCGCGGGCGTGTCGGCCTCGGGTCTGGCGTTTGCCGCCTTTTCGGCCGCCATGGCCGCCATGCGCTTTCTGGGCGACGGCATCCGCAACCGGTTCGGCGCGGTCCGGACGCTGCGCTGGTCAGGGGCGATTGCCGCGCTTGGCATGCTGGCAGGCGGGCTGGCCGAGACCAGCCTGACGGTGACGATAGCTTTCGCGATTGCCGGACTGGGCATTGCCAATACCGTGCCGATCGCTTTTTCGGCAGCTGGCAACCAGAAGGGCATTGCGGCGGGCGCCGGCCTGTCTGTGGTGACGATGATCGGCTATTCGGGCATTCTGGCCGGGCCGTCGCTGATCGGCTTTGTCGGAGAGCGCATCGGCTTTGCCCCGGTCTATCTGGCGGTGGCCGGACTTTTGGCCATTGTCAGCCTCATGGCCGGCGCGGTCAGCGCGGCAGACAGCGTCAAGGCTCAGAACGCCGCATAGGCTTTCAATTCTGCATGGAGGAAATCGAGCACCCGGCGGATGCGCGGCGCGTGCCGGAGGTCCTCGTGAATGGCCAGCCACATCGGCAGGACCGGGATGGGCAGGCCCGGCAACACCGCTTCGACGCCCGGCTGGCGGGCGACCAGCGAGGCCTGGGCAAAGCCGATGCCGAGGCCGGCCTTGACTGCTTCCCACAGCACGATCTGGTTGTCGGTGCGGGTGGCGAAGGCGTGGCGGTCAACGCTCATGCCGAATTGCGCAAAGCCCTTGATGATGTCGTCGGCGCGGTCCCAGCCGATCAGCCGGTGATCGGCGAGGTCTTGCGGCGCAAGCGGCCACCCGGCCCTTTCCAGGTAGGCGGTCGCCGCGCATGCGGTCAGCGGCAGGTCGGCGACATGGCGGGCCACCAGATCATTCTGCATGGGGCGCACCATGCGCACGGCGATATCGGCGTCGCGGGCGAGCAGGCTGCCGATCTGGTTGGAGGCGACAATCTCGATTTCAACGCCGGGCTCCACCATTGCCAGCCGGGCAAGCATTGGCGGCAGGACATAGGC
>JBATMU010000280.1:0-1595 GCA_049289995.1 Rhizobiaceae bacterium
GCGGCTTGACCGATGATGCGGCCAATAACACCAGCCTGTGGGCGCAAGCCGAATTTACGCCAAGCGAGGAAATCGCCCTGACGGCAGGCCTGCGCCGCGACATGCATTCGGTGTTCGGCGGCTTCAACACCTGGCGGGTCACCGGCACATGGACGCCGGGCAATGCCGGCACGCGGCTGCATGGTTCCGCGGGCACCGGTTTCCGGGCTCCGAGCCTTTATGAACTCTATGACCCATTCTCCGGCAATTTGGCGTTGACGCCGGAAACTAGCCAATCCTTCGATCTGGGCGTGGAACAGGCGCTGCTGGATGGACGGCTTGTCGCCGATGTCACCGGCTTCCTGATCAACATCAACGACATGATCACCTATTCCTTCCCGGCCGGTTACGGTCAGACCACGGGCCGCACCCGTTCAACCGGTATCGAAACAAGCCTTGCCTATGAAGCCAATGATTGGCTCGACGTGACAGCTGCCTATACATGGACGCACTCGATCGGCCCGGGCGGCGCCCGCTCCATCCGTGTGCCGGTGCATCAGCTGGTCCTGGGTTTTGTCGCCAAGCCTGCCGAAAAGTGGACGATTTCAGCCAATGCCCGCGTTGTGGCAGACACGCTCGACACGGGCAATTTCAAGCTGGATGATTATGTGCTGGTCGATGCCAAGCTTGCTTATCAGGCAAGTGAATCAACGGAACTTTATGTCCGCGGCGAAAACCTGTTGAACCAGAATTACCAGACAGCGCGCGGCTATGGCACGCCGCCGCTCGGCGTCTTCGCCGGCGTGAAGGCGCGCTTCTGATGGGCGCCCGGCTGATCCGCGCGGCATTTGCAGGATTGGCCTGGCTCGCCACAGAAGGACATCCCGCATTCGGTCAAAGCCGGGTCATGTCGCTCAATGTCTGCACCGACCAATTGGTCATGCTTCTTGCCGAGCCCGGCCAGATTCTGTCAGTTTCCGCATTGGCAGGCGAGCCGGGCCTGTCTTTCCTGCATGAAAAAGCCGCCGGACTGCCGCGAAATGGCGGGCTGGCCGAGGAAGTGCTGCTGGCAAAACCCGGCCTTGTCGTGACCGGCACGTTTTCGCTGCACAACACGACCGGGCTGTTGCGCGGGCTTGGCTACCGGATCGAAGAGTTTGAATTCGCGCAGACGTTGGACACAATTCCCGGCGAAATCCGCCGCATGGGCGCTTTGCTCGGCCAAGCCGAAGCCGGTGCACGCGAAGCATCCGCTTTCGAAGCATCAGTCGCCGAGGCGCGGCGCGCGGCCTGCGGCGCAAACCCAACGGCCATCGCCTGGGAGCAGAACGGCATTGCGCTCGGTGCGGGCACGCTGGCCGACAGTGTCATGCAGGCAGCAGGTTTCCGCAATCTTGCCGCCGAACTGGGCTTTGAGGGCATGACGCCGTTTCCGCTGGAACTGGTGGTTTCGCACAAACCCGACATCATTCTTTTGCCCGACGACAAGGCCGGAGCGCCGTCGCTGGCCGACCTTTCAGCCCGCCACCCTGCACTGGCGGCGGCAAATGCCGTGCGGCGCGGCAGCGTGGTTCCGCCCGGTTCCTGGTCCTGCGGCGGGCCGGGCGTCATTGGCG
>JBATMU010000281.1:0-5360 GCA_049289995.1 Rhizobiaceae bacterium
GGGCTTGCGACGCCGCAGGCGGGCAAATCGGCCATATCCTAATGGACGACCGAACGGCTGCGAACTGCGGCATCGAACCGCTCAACCGGGGAAAGGCCCCGCTTTTCGCGCTTCTCCTGGCATTTCCTTGCCGTTCGAGCCGCCATTTCGACCCTGTTTATGAGTTCACGGCCTAGCTCATGTCGCTTCGCCTTGCCACCTTCAATGTCGAAAACCTGATGAGCCGGTTCGATTTCGGCGGCTATCGCAATGAGCTGTTGCAGGACCGCACCTTGGCGATGTTCACCATTGCCGATGAACGCGAATACAAGGAGCTTGAGCGGGCGCGGGCGGTCGCCATGAGCGACGATACCCGCCAATTGACGGCTTTGGCCATCGCCGCGACCCGCGCCGATATCCTCTGCTTGCAGGAAGTGGATGATCTGGATGCGCTCAGGGCCTTTGAATACGGCTATTTGTTCAAGATGGTCGGGCATGGCTACCGGCAGAAATTCCTGACCCAGGGCAATGATACGCGCGGCATCGATGTCGCCGTCATGCTGCGCGACGAGACTAGGCATGGCGAGAAGATCGAATTCGTGCGCATGACCAGCCATGCGCATGTGACCTATGCGGATTTCGGCCTGTTCAATGCGGACCTCGGCAAGCTTGGAACCGAGCCGCATGAGCGCATCTTCAAGCGCGACTGCCTGGAGGTGGATGTGACCATCGGCGGCAAGCCGCTGACAATCTACACCGTACATTTCAAGTCCATGGGCGGCCCGCGCAATGGCGTGCCGGGCCGCGAGGCGACCATGCCGGTCAGGATGGCAGAAGCACAGGCCGTGCGCCGCATCATTGAAGAGCGGTTCGGCAAGGATCATGCGGCGGACAAGCGTTGGGTGATCTGCGGCGATTTCAACGACTACCGCGAGCGGCTGGTGATTGACGGCGACAGTTTCGAGGGGTTTCGCTTCACGCCGGAGCCGGAGGCGCAGTCGGCGCTGAACGTGCTGCTGGCCGATGGTTTTGCCATCAATCCGGTCGAGCGCCGTCCCGTTCAGGACCGCTGGACCCTTTACCACACACGCGGCCCCGAAGAGCGGCATTTGTGCCAGTTGGACTATATCCTGCTGTCGCCGGCGCTGGCGGCGGCCAATGCCAAATCAGTCCCGGACATCATTCGCAACGGCCAGCCGTTCCGGACCATTTTTCCGGCCGGACAGGATGTGCCGCTGTTCCCGCGCACCGGCTGGGACCGGCCCAAGGCGTCGGACCATTGCCCGGTGGCCATGACGCTTGATGTCATCTGAGCAGCTTGCCGAAAGCCTGCCGGAAGGGCAGGTCTTGTCCTGCCGTGCCATCCGCATCCGGCTTTCGCCTGACCCGCATCCGTGGGAAGTGGCCAATGCAACCGAAATCGCTGCCAATTGGGAGCGTGAGATTGCGGCAAATCCGGCGCTTTTCAACGGACGCGTCACGCTGGTGTCGTCGCTGGCGTTTGGGGAGGGCGTCCTTTCGGGCGTCAGTCATGAGATCGATTTCGCAACTTTTCTCTTCTGGCGGAAGCATCCCGATCAGGGTTGGCATGCCTTTGCCTATGCAGTTCCGGTGACGGCCGACAATTGCCTCATGGCCATCCGAATGGGCGCGAAAACTGCCAATCCGGGCCGCGTTTATTTTGCCGCCGGATCGTTCGAGGCCAAGGATTTCACCAACGGGTTTCTGGATTTTGAAGCCAATGCGCACAGGGAGGCGTTGGAGGAGACCGGCCTGAACATGACAAACGCCAAAGCAGAGACCGGCTTTCAACTGCTGAGGTTTGGCGCGGCAATTGCCATTTTCCGGCGTTATGCGTTTTTGGGTGTGAAGACTGATGACATGGTCCGGCAGGTGGAAGCCTTCGTTGCAGCTGACCCGGACCCGGAAATTGAGGGACTTGTCGTGCTGCGGAACGGCGCATTTCCTTCAGGGCTGACCCGTCACGCAAAGGGCGTTGCCGAATGGCATTTCAGCCAGGGCTGATGCAGGTAAGAAAATGATTCAAGGGCTTGATGTCCTGATTCACCCGCATGCGCAGCGCCATGCAAACTACTGAAATGACAGGCTATTCATGGCGCAGGGCGTCGATCGGATTGAGGCGCGCGCCGCGCAGGGCCGGGAAAAAACCGAATACCATGCCAATCAGCGCCGAGAAGCTGACGGCCAGAAGAATGACCGAAACCGAAGGGTTGAACGGAATGCCGGTCAGGTAGGATGCAAGCCAGGCCAGGAACAGTCCGAGCGCGACCCCAAGCAGGCCGCCTATGGCTGACAGCACTGTCGCCTCAACAAGGAACTGCGTGAGGATATGCCGTTCATGGGCGCCGATGGCCAGCCTTATGCCGATCTCGCGGGTTCTTTCTGTCACCGAGACCAACATGATGTTCATGATGCCGATACCGCCGACCAGCAGCGAAACGGCGGCAACCGCACCCAGCATGCCTGTCATAACAGCAGTGGTCGAGGCCATGGCGTCGGCGATCTGGGTCATGTCACGGACGGAAAAATCATCTTCGGCACCGGGGCGCACGCGCCTTGTGTCCCGAAGGATGGCTTCGGCGTCGGCCTGCAATTCGGCCATCACGGCGTCGGCGTTGCCCGCCACGAAAATTGTTTCAATGTCGTTCTTGCCGGTGACGCGGCGCTGGAATGTCTCCAGCGGCATGATGACGATGTTGTCCTGATCCTGACCGAAGCTTGATGTGCCCTTGGCTTCGAGCAGGCCGACGATGCGGCATGACGTGCGCCCGATGCGCACCGTCTGGCTGATCGGGCTGGCGGATCCGAAAAACTGGGTGCGCAGCGTCTGGCCCAGCATGCAGGATGAAATTCCGGCGCGCGCTTCGGCTTCGGTAAAGGTGCGGCCCTCGACGGCTGGCCAGTCACGGGCGGCAAAATAGTCGGCGTCGGCGCCGGTCACCGTGGCGCTGGCGTTCTCCGTGCCGAAAATGACGCGCGCCTGGCTTTGGGCGGTGGCCGAGACAGCACGGACGTCCTGCAACCCGTTTTTCATGGCGCGCACGTCCTTTTCGCTGAACGTTCGGGCAGCTCCAGAAAACGAGCCGGGGGCGGCCGGCGCGCCCGGGCGAATGATGAGCAGGTTGGAGCCGAGCTTGGATATGTCGCCCTTGACCTTGGCGGTGGTGCCCGCGCCGATAGTGATCATGGCGATGACCGCCGCCACGCCGATGACAATGCCGAGCAAAGTCAGGAACGAGCGCAACGCGTTGCGGCGGACCGAATTGAGCGCGAGGAGTATGGTTTCACCCAGCATCAGGCTGCCTTCCTCCAGGCGGTGTCATCGGCGACATTACCGTCTACAAAGCGGATATTACGTCCCGCAAAAGCGGCAATGTCGGCTTCATGGGTGACCATGATGATGGTCAGGCCGCGGTCGCGGTTGAGCTCCTGCAAAAGCTTGAGAATTTCGTGGCTGCGGGCCGTGTCGAGATTGCCGGTCGGCTCATCGGCGACCAGCAGGGCGGGGTTGGAGGCAATGGCGCGAGCAATGGCCACACGCTGCTGCTGGCCGCCCGACAATTCGGCAGGCGTATGGCTCTCACGGCCGGACAAGCCAACGCGCTCCAATGCGGCGCGGGCGAGGGCATGCCGCTCGCGGGCCGGAACGCCGCGATAGACGAGCGGCAGTTCGACATTTTCCTGAGCGGTGGTGCGGGCCAGGAGATTGTAGCCCTGGAAGACAAAGCCGACATAGAGATTGCGCAGCATGGCGCGGCGGCGGCGGTCTAGCCCGCCTGCATCGACGCCGGAAAAACTGTAAAGCCCGCGGGTTGGCGTATCGAGGCAGCCAATGATGTTCATGGCCGTTGATTTGCCGGAGCCGGACGGTCCCATGATGGCGACGAATTCGCCTGCCGAGATTGTCAGGTTGACGCCGGCCAAGGCATTCACCTGCGCTTCGCCCTCGCCATAGATCTTCCAGATGTCGCGGAATTCGATGAGCGGGTTCATTTTGTTGCCTGGACAATCGACAGGATGACCTCTTCGCCGTCGTTCAGGCCGGATGTGATTTCGGTTTTTTCGCCATCGGTCGCGCCCGTCTTGACCTTCCGGGCAACCGGTTCGCCGCTTTCAAGCACGTAAATTGTGCGCGTTCCGTCTTCCGCGACAGGATTGGCGTTGCGCGACGACCGGGGAAAGCGCGGCATGAACATGCTTGTAATCGAAAACCCGCTGGAGGGCGCAGCCTTGGGCGGCGCAAACCGGAAGGCGGAATTGGCAATTGTGATGACGCTTTTTGCTTCACGGACGATGATGTCAACGGTTGCGGTCATGCCGGGCCGGAGCAGCAATTCGGAATTGTCCACTGCAAGCGTGCCCTTGTAGCTGACCACTCCGTCGGTCAGCGTCGAGGCATAGGCAAGATCGGCGATTGTTGCCGTAAAAGCTTTGTCGGGCCAGGCATCCACCTTGAATTTTGCCGTTTGGCCTTTGGCGGCCGCACCGATATCAGCTTCGTCAATGGCTGCATCAAGCTGCATTCGCTCAAGGTTTTCGGCAATGACGAACAGAACGGGTGCAGAAAGCGATGCCGCTACTGTCTGGCCGGGATCGACGGAACGGGTCAGCACCATGCCGTCAATCGGCGCATAGATGGTGCTTTTGGCCAGATCGGCTTCCTGCAGCTTGAGTTCGGCTTCGGCAACGGCAAGCGCTGCCTCGGAAATCAGGATGGCGCTTTCGGCGCGATCCTTGGCTGACTGGGCATTTGCCAGATCCTGTTCGGATACAAGGCCGCGCTTTGCCAAGGTTCGGGACCGCTCGAACGCGCTGGCAGCATCCTTCAATGCGGTGCGTGAATTGGCCAACTGCGCTTCGGCAGACTTCACATTGGCGCGGGCGCGGTCCACTTGGGCGGTCAGCCGCGTGGCATCAAGGGTCAGCAGCACGTCGCCTTTCTTGACGCGTTGGTTCTCGTCGAAATTCACCTCGCGGACCACGCCGGACATTTCGGTTGAGACATCGACTTTGGTGAGCGGGCTGAGCACACCGGTCGCCGATACCTCGATCACCAGATCGCCAATGGCTGCGGCCTCGGTGCGGTAGGACACGGCAGCGGGTTTGGCAGTCAGCGCCAAGACACCCCAGGCAATGCTGCCCAAGGCAATGGCTGACAAAACCAGCCACAAGACGATACGCCGTTTGCGGCGGCCCTTGCCTGTCTTGTCGAGCTCAAGGGCCTTTTCGATGGCCGGGGCGGTTGGCTTGCCGAAATCGCCGGACAATTCGTTCATGAAATCGGTTCCCGATTGTGGCGATGCATGTTTCGCCCGGACGTGAACGGCGCAGATGGCGCTTTCAAGACCAATATCGTGTGC
>JBATMU010000282.1:0-5637 GCA_049289995.1 Rhizobiaceae bacterium
GGGCTTGCGACGCCGCAGGCGGGCAAATCGGCCATATCCTAATGGACGACCGAACGGCTGCGAACTGCGGCATCGAACCGCTCAACCGGGGAAAGGCCCCGCTTTTCGCGCTTCTCCTGGCATTTCCCTGCCGTTCGAGCCGCCATTTCGACCCTGTTTATGAGTTCGCGGCCTAACCCGGCTTTCCCGGATGCGCGTCACATCGGAATTGTTTGTCTCACAGCTGGTCCGCCGGGTATTTTCGGCTGGCGGATTTGCGGCTGTCATCAGAAAAGGCGCGGCGGAAGCTGGTGCGATCTTTATAATGGTTCAGGAGCGCAGCGGCGGCGTGCAAATGTATCGGCCTGCGCCGCAAACTGCCTATGAGACCGGCCGTCCGCAGGATCGGCAGTTCACGCGTGCGGCCAATGTGAATGACGGGCTTGCCGCAAATGCGGCGCTGGAGCGGGAAGTCCGCTTTGATCCAGATCTGTGGATTGTGGAAGTTGAGCCGCCCAACAGCGATATCGCCGAATTCCTGGATATCACGACGCCTTGAGCTGAATTCCATCTTCGTTCGCCGCTTGCAGGCTCGGCGCGGCAAGGGTCGCCGGCTGGCGCAGGCTCCGCAATTCGGTCAGCACGTCCAAGCGCGACAGGCGTTCGTAGAATCCGGTCCAATCCCGAATGGTGGTCGCTGAGGACGATACACTTGGCATTTGTGCCGCTGTAACCAGAAAGGCCTGCTCGGTCGTCAGTGACAGGGCTTTCAGCGCAACGGCGAGCGCCAGCGGCTCGGCGCATAGTTGCCGGGAGGCGGCAAACGGAAGATCGAGCAAATCGGCAATCGCTGTTTCAAAAAATGCGTTGACGCCCGTAAGGGCCGTGTCACGCAGCTTGCCGTAATCCAGCGCCGCATGCGCGGTTCGCGGCTCGGGCCCCGGAATCATCATGGCGCGCAGGCTTTCGCGCACGTCGATTTCCCTTTGGCTTTGCGCCGGGCTTTCGGCGGGTTTGCCATCCAGCAGGACAGCGTTGATTTCCGGATCGCGCAAGGCGCGCAGCAATTGCACCAGCACGCTGTTTAGACCCTGACGCCGGGCAATGGCCCGCGCATGCGGCAGACCGTGCCTGCCGACAAGCGCCACAAGATCGATATCGCTGAGTACCGGCGATCGCATCAGGATTGGTGCGCTGACGGCAACAGTCTCGGCGGCAATGCGCCGAACAAGCGCTTGCGGGGCATAGGGTGATTCAGACAGGACGGCGGATGCAAAACGCAAGGTCTCGGCAGACAATTTGCCCAATAGCGGCTCGCCAAGGTCTGCCAGTTGCTGGGCTTCGCGGCGGCTAGGACGGGTCAGTGCGCAAAATGATGAGACCGCGGCGCGAAATAGCCGGTCGTTGCGATGGGATTCGATCCGGCTGCCGATATGACGGAAATCGCTCGAAGACACTTTACCTGAACCTGAACTGGACGCTGCACTTGCCCGGATGCCGGGCAACCGCTGCTTTCAGCCCCGATCAGGCGTCTGGCGGCGGATTGGGTAGAAATATCATCAATCTGTTAGCAAGCTGTTAACCCTGTCGGCGCGATCTTGCCTTTAACAGGCTGGCTGCCAGATTCGGGGAGCCGCTTGCGGAGGCTGGCGCATGGCGAACATCTTGAAATTTCCGCTGAAGGCCGTTCGGGACCGTGCGCCTGCCATTTTGAAGGCGCCGGCAGAGATCCTGATATTTACCGGTGTTCGCTATGAACGGCTGGAAGCCAAGGCAGAAACCCGCGCAAAATCACCGCGCAAATCGGGGCTGACGCCTGAAACGAAATCGGCCTAGAGCGGATCGCAGCTCAGCCGTTCGAGGAAATCCGCGACATCGCCCGCCATGGAATCGTCTGGCTGAAAAGCCCGGACAATTGCGACCAGCTTGTCGCCTTTGACTTCCGCGATGATTGAACCGGCAATCTCCGGAACAGCCGCTTTGCCCAGCTCGATGGCTTGCGCGCCGGTGGCAAGCACAAGGTCGACATCGGACTCGGTTGATGTGCGGTCGTTATAGGAAAATACATTGATGCCGCGGCGGTCGTAGATGGCCACCGACCAAAATGGCACCTGGCCATCAGAGGTAATGCGGGCGGGTGCTGACGCAATGTCAATGCGGCAGGCGGCGCTGCGCAGCAGCGGATCGCCATTGACCAGATAGGCATCCGGCTCGGATGGATCGGAAATGGCGACGAACTGGAACGGCTGGGCGATGGCCGAGAGCCGCGGCCATGCATCCTGTGTGGAATACCAAGGGATCAGGAAAATGACTGCGACATGGACAAGACCAGCACCGGCGAGACCAAGGAAGGCGGCGTAAATCACCCTATTCATCGCAAGTGATCCGCTTGATTGCCGGAAGTGCCAAGTCGGCGATGCTCGAACTGGCGGCAGCAGGCGTGTCGTAAAGGGTGAAGACCAGCGAGAACGGACCATCTCCCGCAATTGCCTGCCAATTGCCGCCTTGCGGGCGCGGTCCGACACCGATGGCAAATGAACCGTCGGCTTTGCGAAGCAATTGCATGGAATGCATGGCGTTTGCCCGGCCGACCGCATTGCCAACGGGCGCAAGTGCGGCATCTGCAGGGTAAAGCGTCCACAGGCGGGTCGGCGGCGCATGGCCTTCGACCGCGTAGTTGCAGCGCCGGTCAAGGCGCGCGCCATTCGAATCTTCGTTTGCGACAAATGCGAGACCCTCGCCGGCGCCCAGCGGAAAAGCTGGTTTGCGGGCGGCGCGGGCGCGCCAATACGGATCAGCCCGTTCGGTTCCCGCATCCGGATAGGCCGTCCACGGGCCGATTGCCAAAACGCCGACGCCCTCAAAGGCCTGGATGGCATACCAGGCCGAACTGACGCCGCCGCCAAAGGCTATGGCCAGCGCAATGGCTGCAAGGAGAGGCGTGCGGAACATGGTCACCCGGAAATACGAGACAAGACGCTCTAACCGAGGCCGACCGGTATGAAAAGGCGAAATGCCGTTCAGCGCATTGTGAGGTTGGCGGTTTTTGCGGCCTTGCCAATGGCCGGCGCTTCCCGGAGCAGCTTTTCGAGCTCCTGAAGGCGCTTTGACGTTCCGGCAGACAGCGTGCGCGGACGCTCGCCGATTGCCGCTTCATCCGGTTTGGCGGCTTCAGCATCTCCGGGCTTGGCTTCCACGACCGGCATTTGCGGATTTTCAATCAACGGAATGGGCTTCAGCTCTATATTCTGGTGGGCATAGGTCATCACCCGCTGCCAGATCATGGCAGGCAGGGAGCCGCCGGTGAGCTTGTCGGTCGGATGGAAGTCGTCGTTGCCGAGCCAGACGGCGGCGGTGTAATTGCCGGTGAAGCCGATGAACCAGGCGTCGCGGTAGGATTGGGTGGTGCCGGTCTTGCCCGCCGCCCGCGTCATGGTGAGCGCCGCGCGCCGCGCTGTGCCCCATTCGGGAATCTGGACGAGCATGGTGTTCATGAAGCCGACCGCTTTTTCCGACAGGACACGGTGCGGCGGCTTGGCGTTCTTTTCCTGATCGTAGATGACCTCGCCATTGCGGGTCAGCAATTGCGTAATGCCATGCCGCATGCCCGAATAGCCGCCATTGGCAAACACCGAATAGCCGGTCGCTTGGTCCATGACCGTCATTTCCGACGTGCCGAGCACCATGGTCTTGTGACCGCTGAGCGCCGATTCAACGCCCATGGCGACGGCAAGATCATGAATGGGCTTGACGCCCAAATGGTCCTTGGCAAGCCGCACAGGCACAGTGTTGTAGGATTTGGCAAGCGCTGTCGTCAGATTGACCTTGCCTGCATAGCCGCGGGTGTAGTTTTTCGGCGACCATGTGCCCCAGCTGATCGGTCCGTCCGATATCACGCTTTCCGGGGTGAAGCCGGTTTCCATGGCCACCGCATAGACATAGGGCTTGAAGGACGAGCCGGTCTGCCTGAGCGCGCGGGTGGCGCGGTTGAACTGGCTGGCGCCATAATCGCGGCCGCCGACAATGGCCCGCACCGCGCCATTGTTTTCGAGCATGACCACCGCGCCTTCGGTGACCTTGTAGCTGGCCCCGAACTGCCTGAGGTGATATTCGACCGATTCCTCCGCCGCCCGCTGGATGTTCATGTCGACCGTGGTGCGGGCGATCAGCGAATGGGTCTTGCCGGGCGGGGCGATCTTCTTGACCTCTTCAAAGGCCCAGTCGAGGAAATAATCGGGGCTGTCGGCGGTTTCGCGCTCGACCGGGGTGGCCGGATTGCGCCGCGCTGACACAACCTGGCCCTCGGTCATGAATTCACTCTGCACCAGATTGGTCAAAACCTCGTTGGCGCGGGCGCGGGCGGCAGGCAGGTTGATATGCGGGGCATATTTGGCCGGCGCCTTGAACAGGCCCGCCAGCATGGCCGCCTCCGCCAGCGTCACGTCTTTCACGTCCTTGCCGAAATAGAACTCCGACGCGGCCGCAATGCCGAACGTGCCGCCGCCCATATAGGCCCGGTCAAGATAAAGCTGCAGGATTTCCTTCTTGGTCAGGTTGGCTTCAAGCCAGAGCGACAGGAAGGCTTCCTTGACCTTGCGCTCGATGGTCCGCTCATTGGTGAGGAAAATGTTCTTGGCCAATTGCTGGGTGAGCGTCGAGCCGCCCTGGACGACCGAATTGGCCTTGACGTTTTCGGTCATGGCGCGGAACAGGCCGAGGAAATCGAGGCCGAAATGCTCGAAGAAGCGCCGGTCTTCGGTGGCCAGCACCGCCTTGACCACATGATCGGGCAATTCATCGACCGGAATGGAATCGCGCTGCAGGATGCCGCGCTGGCCGATCTCGTTGCCGTAGCGGTCAAGGAAGGTGACGGCGAAATCGTCCTGGGCCAGCCAATCGCCGCCGGTTTCCTCGAAGGCGGGCAGGGCCAGCGCCAGCATGAGCACAAAACCCGCCGTTCCAATGGTGAAACCTTCGCTGGCCAGCTCCGCCAGCCCGCGCCGCCAGCCCGACAGCCGGAAGCGCCGGAAAAAGATGGTCAGGTTTTCCCAGATTTCCGCCGCCTTGAAGCCGGCATTGTAGAGGGTCGAATCAAGCCAGGCGTCGATCTCCAGAAGGCGCGATGCCTTGGGAGCCTTCAGCCGCACCTGTTCGTCCTGATCGTCCATGGAAATTCCGGTCTGCGTTGCCTGAATGCACGCTTGCCCCGCCGAAACGACGAAATGAAGGCAGACCGGTAATGCGGCATTTTTTAAAGGGCGGCAAGAGGACGTGAATTTGAATAAATAGGAATAAATCCCTTGACAGCGTCACGGTGATCCTGTAGGTTTTGTGTATGGTCGGAAAAGTGCGGGCGGCGGGATGCTGCCGGGCGCGAAATCCCGGCCTTTTTCATTTTCAGGACATGACATGAGCTGATTGGCGGAACAGCGCTGGCGCGCCTTGCGGGCATTGAGCGAAAACCATGGCGCGCCGCACGGCCTTTTGGCGCAGGCAAGCGGGCTTTTGGAGGCGAGCATTACGGCAACGGCCCGGCGCGAATGCTGGATCGTCAAGACCGGGCGGAACCGCCTGTTTGAAGACCTGCTGGAAAGGCTGATGCGGGATGCCCATGCCATCGCCGAAGCAGGCGCAGATGTCTCCCAGAAGGGCCAGATC
>JBATMU010000283.1:0-6938 GCA_049289995.1 Rhizobiaceae bacterium
GGCGAAGATCGCATTGTCGCCGAAGAGCAGGCCGATCCGGCCATCGCTCCCGAAACAGTGGCGGTGCAGCCCAAGCGCGTCAAGACAATGGTGGTCAAGCCTGATGGTTCGATGGTGTTGCGCGAGCAGCCCGCCGCACCGGCAGTGGAAGCCGCTCCGGCTGAAAACGCTCAAGTGGAAGCTGCCAAGCCGGTTGCGCCCGCTGCCGAACCGGAAGTCACCTTCACGCCGCCTGCCGCACCGGAAAAGCCCGTTGTTGAAGTGGCCGCTGTCGAGCCGGAAGCCCCGGTTGCCGCCAAGGTTGCCGAGCCTGTTGATACCGTCGAGGCTGCCATTGCCGAACCGGTTGCGCCAAAGCCCGCCAAGGCCGTTAAAAAGCCTGTCCAGAAAGCCAAAAAGCCCGAGCCTGCACCAGAGCAGGTCGCGCTGGCCGAGCCGGAAGCGGCTGCACCGGCAACTGGCGGCGGCTGGTCGATCCAGATCGCCTCGCAGCCGTCCAAGGATGGCGCACAGGCCTCCTACAAGTCGCTGGCCTCGAAGTTTGGCAGCATCATCGGCGGCAAGGGTGTGCAGATCATTCCAGCGCAGATCGAAGGCAAGGGCACGTTCTACCGCGTCCGCATCCCGGCCGGATCGAAGGAAGAAGCCGCAGCGCTGTGCGCCCGCTACAAATCCGCTGGCGGCAGCTGCTTCCCTTCGCGCTGAACCGCGCGCGTTCAAAACCTGTAAAATGGCCGCCTCCGGGCGGCCGTTTTCGTTTCAGCTTGTGGAGCAAGCCGCCGCAAACCGTGCCGCCTGATGGAAAATCCGGTGATGCAGGCTATTGTTGCTGCCATGAGCGAATCAAAAGCTGTCATCTTTGGCGCATCGGGGACCGCGCTGACCGCTGCGGAAAAAGCATTTTTCCGTGGTGAGCAGCCATGGGGCTTCATCCTTTTTGCCCGCAATATCGGTGACAGCGCGCAAATCGCCGACCTGTGCGCCGACATGCGCGATTGCACGGGCCGCGACGACACGCCGATCTTCATCGACCAGGAAGGCGGGCGCGTGCAGCGGATCAAGGCGCCGCTTGCTCCGGCCTATCCGTCTGGCGCCGCGCTCGGCGACATCTATCGCGCCGAAAAGCAGGCAGGCCTGCGCGCCGCCTGGCTGATGTCGCGCCTGCATGCCTTTGACCTGCGCCGTCATGGCATCACCGCCAATTGCCTGCCGGTGCTGGACGTGCCGCTTGAAGGCGCCAATGACGTGATCGGCAACCGTGCCTATGGCAAGGATCCCGGGACGGTTACGGCACTTGGCCGTGCGGCCATCGAAGGGCTGATATCTGGCGGTGTTGCGCCCGTCATGAAGCACATTCCCGGCCATGGCCGCGCCTTTGCTGATTCCCATCTGGCGCTTCCGGTGGTCGACGCCAGCCTTGACGAACTGCGCGCCCATGATTTCCCGCCATTCAAGGCTTTGAATGATTGCGTGATGGCCATGACCGCCCATGTGGTCTACACGGCCATTGATGCAGAAAACCCCGCCACCATTTCGCCGCGCGTCATCGAGACGATCATCCGCGGGGAACTTGGCTTTGACGGGCTGTTGATGAGCGATGATGTGTCGATGAAGGCGCTTTCTGGCACGTTTGAGGAAAAGGCTGCCGCCATCATTGCCGCCGGCTGCGATGTGGTTCTGCATTGCAACGGCGTGATGGAGGAAATGCGTGCGGTTGCTTCAGCTACCGGAGGACTTTCAACTGTCAGCACCGCCCGCGCCGAACGGGCCCTGGCGCCGATCCGTTCAGCCGATGCGGTTGACGAGGTCTCGGCCCGGGCCGAGTTTGACGGATTGCGCGAGGCTGCAGCATGAGCCCGCGCCCCGGCAAACAGGTGCCGCTCGAAAACCTGTGGCAGGACACGGCGGTTGACCGAGGCCTGTCCGAACCGGAACTTTTGATCGACGTGGAAGGGTTCGAAGGTCCGCTCGATCTTCTCTTGCATCTGGCGCGCGGCCAGAAGGTCGATCTTGCGCGGATTTCGGTTCTGGCTCTCGCCCGCCAATATCTCGAATTCATCAAACAGGCCAAGTCCTTGCGGCTCGATCTTGCTGCAGATTATCTGGTCATGGCGGCCTGGCTCGCCTATCTCAAATCGCGCCTGCTCATCCCCAAGCAGGCAGGTCCGGACGGCGAAACCGGCGAGGATCTGGCGGCGGCATTGCAGTTCCGGCTGAAGCGGCTTGAAGCCATGCGCGAGGCAGCCTCCCGGCTGATCAACCGCAACCGGCTTGGGCGCGACGTATTTGCGCGGGGCATGCCTGAAGTCGTCATCGTCGAAAAACACGACGTGTTTTCCGCCTCCCTTTACGATTTGCTGTCAGCCTATGCCGGTCAAAGGCAGCGGCAGGCCGTCACCAATGTGCGGATCGCCCGCCGCACGGTCTGGTCCCTGCAGGAGGCGCGCGACATTCTCGTTCGGCTGATCGGCCGCAGCGCCGATTGGGCCGCACTCGACGCCTATCTTCTGGACTTTCTGGCCACCCCCGCCGACCGTGCCACCGCCCTTGCCAGCGCCTTTGCCGCAAGCCTTGAACTGGTCCGCGAAGGCAAGCTGGAAATCCGCCAGGATGGTGCGTTTGCACCGCTTTACTTGCGCGCCGGGCTGCGCGTGGAAGCCGCACATGGATAAGGGCGCGCAAGCGATGAACCGCGACTTTTCCGATGACGGATTTGAGGCGCAAGACGGTTTGCCGGATCATGCCGAAGCCATGCGCATGGCCGAGGCCATTGTATTTGCCTCCGCGGAGCCTGTGACCGAAAAGGCGCTTGCCGCCCGCCTGCCGCAGGGCGCAGACATTTCCGCCGTCATGACCGATCTGCAGGCGCTTTACAGCGTGCGCGGCGTCAATCTGGTCCGGGTGAGCGATGCCTGGGCATTCCGCACCGCGCAGGATTTGGGTTTTCTGATGAGCCGCGATGCGACCGCGCAGCGCAAGCTGTCACGCGCGGCGCTCGAAGTGCTGGCCATCATTGCCTATCACCAACCGGTGACCCGTGCCGAAGTCGAGGAAATCCGCGGTGTGGAGACCTCGAAAGGCACGCTCGACACGCTTCTGGAGACCGGTTGGGTGCGCATGCGTGGCCGCCGCCGGACGCCGGGCCGTCCGGTGACCTATGGCTCGACGCCGGGCTTTCTCGACCATTTCGGGCTTGAGGAATTGCGCGATCTGCCGGGCCTCGACGAATTGAAGGGTGCGGGTCTTCTGTCGGCGCGCCTGCCTGCCAATTTCAACATGCCGGCGCCGCCCTCCGATCCGGAACTGCTGGCCGATGATGAAGACGAGCTGACCGACATTGACCTTGAAGAGCTCGGCCTGTTGACACCCCGCGGCGGGAATGATTGACCACGCACCGGCCCGGCCTTCCGGCGGGCAGGGAGCGAAGTGGAACATGGCCGCAAAATCGGACGCAAACGCGATGCGCGCCCCTGCCGGGGTGAGCTTTGCCGCGCGCCTGGATTTCGAGCGCATTGGCCATTCTTTCGGCAAAGGCGCGCCGACGCTGGAAGACATCACCCTGTCGGTGCTGCCCGGTGAAGTGCTCTGCCTGCTCGGCCCATCCGGCTCGGGCAAAACCACGCTTCTGAGGATCGCTGCCGGCATTGAGCCGCAGACCCGCGGCCGGTTGGTGATGAATGGCCGCGAAATTGCAGGGCCGGACACCTTTGTGCCGCCCGAACAGCGCTCGATCGGCCTGGTCTTCCAGGATTTCGCGCTGTTTCCGCACCTGACGATCCTCGAAAATGTCCGTTTCGGGCTGACCGCGCTGTCTTTGGCCGAGGGCCGCGCACAGGCGCTGTTGGCCCTGTCGCGGGTCGGGCTGGAAGGTTACGCCGCCTCCTATCCGCACATCCTGTCGGGCGGCGAACAGCAGCGTGTTGCCTTGGCGCGTGCGCTGGCGCCGCGTCCGGCGGTCCTGTTGATGGACGAGCCGTTTTCGGGGCTGGATTCGCGGCTCAAGGATTCGGTGCGCGCCGATACGCTTGACGCGCTGCGCCAAAGCCGGGCCACCGCCATCATCGTCACCCATGACGCCGAAGAAGCCATGCGCATGGCCGACCGGATCGCGCTGTTGAAGGACGGCAAGCTGGTGCAGGCAGGAACAGCCGAGGAGCTTTACCGCAAACCAGTAAGTCTCTTTGCTGCCGGGTTCTTCTCGGAACTGAACGTGTTTGATGCCGTGGTGAACGCGGGCAGGGCGGTCACTCCGCTTGGCGCATTTGCCGCGCCGGGCTTTGCCAATGGCGCGAAAGTGACGGTGGCAGTGCGGCTTTCGGCCATTGGCCGGGCCAAAACGCTTGGACCTGTGCCCGCCCGGGTGCTATCACGGCGTTTCCTGGGAGATGCGGAACTGTTTGAATTGGCGGTTCCCGGTCAGGACAGGCCGGTGCGGGCGCGCATGCCGTGCGGCGCTTTGGCTGACATTTCCGGAGACTTTGGGCTTGCGGTCGCCGAAACCGGCGTGCTTGTGTTTGAAAGACAGGCGGCGGACGCCTAGATAAACGCCGTAAGGCGGCAGAGGAGAACAGGACTATGGGTTCATTTTCAATTTGGCATTGGCTGATCGTTTTGGCCGTAGTGCTTTTGATGTTCGGCCGCGGCAAGATTCCGGAACTCATGGGTGATGTCGCCAAGGGCATCAAGAGCTTCAAGAAGGGCATGGCTGAAGATGAGACGGCTGCGGCTGAGGACGGCAAGACCGTCGAGCACCGTGCCGACGAATCCGCCAAGTCCAAGAAGTCCTAAGCGCTCTAGCCGCAGCGATCGGATGAAACGCCATGTTTGATGTCGGCTGGCCCGAAATGCTGGTGATTGCGATCGTCATGATCGTGGTCGTCGGGCCGAAGGATCTGCCAAAGATGCTGCGCACTTTCGGCAAAATGGCCGGAAAAATGCGCGGCATGGCCGGCGATTTCCGCAAGCAGTTTGACGAGGCCCTGAAAGAGGCCGAGCTCAGCGAGCTGAAATCCGCCGTGGATTCGGTGCGCAATCTTGATCCGCGCAATGAAATCAAGAAGCAGCTCAATCCGTTTGAACAGGCCGGAGCGGACGTCAAGGCAGGTCTTGAAGCGGCCATGAAGCCGAAACCCGAACCCGCGCCCGCAGCGCCTGCGCCCGTCGCTGCGCCTGCAGTTGCAGCGGAAACGCCCAAGCCCAAACGCGCCAAGAAAGCGGCAAAAGAAAATGCCGCCAAGGACAATGCAGCATGACCGACGACGATATCGACAAGTCGTCGGCCCCGCTGATGGAGCATTTGATCGAGCTGCGATCGCGGCTGATGTGGGCGATCGGCGGCTTCTTCGTGGCGTTTCTGGGATGCTTTGCCTATGCCAAGGAATTGTTCAACCTCCTGGTCATCCCGTTCAAATGGGCGGTGGAATGGGCGGGGCTGGCCACCGGCAAGGTCGAGCTGATCTACACCGCCCCGCAGGAATTTTTCTTCACGCAGGTCAAGATTGCCATGTTCGGCGGGCTGATCCTGTCATTCCCGCTGATTGCCGCGCAGGTTTACAAGTTCGTGGCGCCTGGCCTCTACAAGAACGAGCGCAGCGCCTTCCTGCCCTTCCTGTTCGCCTCGCCGATACTGTTTTTGATGGGCGGCGCGCTGGTCTATTTCTTCTTCACGCCCATGGTCATGTGGTTCTTCCTCGCCATGCAGCAGGTCGGCCCCAATGACGACGTGCAGATTTCGCTGCTGCCCAAAGTGTCGGAATATCTCAGCCTCATCATGACGCTGATTTTCTCGTTCGGGCTGGTGTTTCAATTGCCGGTGGTCACCACGCTTCTGGCCCGCGCCGGGCTGGTCACCTCGGACGGGCTGCGCGAAAAGCGCAAATGGGCCATTGTCATCGCCTTCATCGTGGCTGCCGTGCTGACGCCGCCTGATCCGGTCAGCCAGATCGGTCTTGCGATTCCGGCCATCCTTCTCTACGAGATTTCCATCTGGACCGCCCGTCTGGTTGAACGGCAGCGTGCTGAAAAGCAGGCCAAGGACGTCACACCCGCCGCCAGCGAGTGACGGCAGGCGATCCTCCCGCATCATTCCGGACGCCTTGCCATGATTGATATCCGCTGGATTCGTGAAAACCCCGGCCTGCTGGACCGTGCCCTTGCACGGCGAAATGCCGCCCCGCTGTCAGCCGGGCTGATCGCGCTCGATGAGGAGCGCCGCGCCTGCCTGCAAGGGCTGCAGGAGGCGCAAGAGGCGCGCAATGCGGCTTCAAAGGAAATCGGCAAGGCGATGGCCGCCAAGGATCTGCCTCTGGCCGAAAAGCTGAAAAGCGATGTCGCGCACCTCAAAGCCGTCATCCAGAATGGCGAGGCCGAGGAGCGCCGCCTGGAAGGGGCGCTGCGCGATGCGTTGGCGGTCATTCCCAACATTCCGCTGGATGACGTGCCCGATGGCGCCGACGAGCACGGCAATGTGGAAATCCGTCTGGTCGGCGAAAAGCCCCGGATGAATTTCAAGCCAAAGGAGCATTTCGAGATCGGCGAGGCCATGGGCCTGATGGATTTCGAGGCGGCGGCCAGGATTTCCGGCGCGCGCTTCACCGTGCTGAAAGGCCAGTTGGCGCGGCTGGAGCGGGCGCTCGGCCAGTTCATGCTCGACCTGCATACCGAAGAGCACGGCTATACCGAACATGTCGTGCCGCTTCTGGTGCGCGACGAGGCGCTGTTTGGCACCAATCAGCTTCCGAAATTCGAGGAAGACCTGTTCTTCACCCCGCATGCCAATGCGCGGCTCGCGCTCATCCCTACCTCCGAAGTTCCGCTGACCAATCTGGTGCGCGAAGACATTCTCGACCAGGCGCAATTGCCGCTGCGCTTCACTTCGCTGACGCCATGTTTCCGCTCTGAAGCCGGTTCTGCCGGGCGCGATACGCGCGGCATGCTGC